>DASWVA010000536.1:0-9839 GCA_036401415.1 Streptosporangiaceae bacterium | reverse complement strand
CAGGAGCTTGGGCACGGTCTCCGGCACCAGGGCCACGCGCCGTTCCCCCGGCGCGTCCTCCTTGATCACAGCAACCTTCATGCCGCGAGCCTAAGTGGGCCAGGCGTTCTGACGCCAGCCGCCGCGGGCTGCGGCGAGCCGATCTGACCGGCCAGCGAATCCGGGCGCGAAGCCCGGGCGGCCAGCCGGTGACACGGCGGGCACCGCAACTGACCGCTGCGGGCGATCGGGGGGAGACGAGATGGCCGCCCTGATCCGGCTGACTGCGAGTTCGGTGCACACTACCGGCAACGGTTCGGCGAGCCACCGAGCCGCACTCTGCGGACCTGACCGTGGCCATGGTTGCTCCCCGGCCGTCCCAGGTCACGTGGACCGAGTTCACCAGCGATGACCCGGCCGAGCTGCGCGATGTCATCAACCGCGGCTCCGGCAGCCGCCTCCAGCTGGCGGTTCCCCGCCGCGCGCACTGGCGGGCGACGGTCAGCCAGGCCGACGCGGGACAGTTCACCTCGACCGGCACGACGCTGCCCGGGGATCTCACCTTCACCAACGACGCCACGACGAGGGCTTCGTCATCGACACGCTGCTGGACGGCAGCGTCCGCATCGACCGCGGCAAGGCCGTTTCGTGCTACCAGCCCGGTGACACGTTCCTGGGCACCGCCCCCGCTGGCACTGCACGGTCCGGTCCGGTGACGCTCGCATCCAGGCCATCACGCTTCCGCAGTCTCTGCTCACCGCGGTAGCGGACGGGGCGCTGGGCCGTCCGCGGTCTTCCTGGGACTTCTCTGCCCACGAGCCGGCCCGCGGCGGCGCCCGGCGGTGGCGGGACACCGCCCGGTACGCGGAGCAGGTGATAACCGATTCCGAGGCCGCTGCCGCTGCCGCTGCCGCTCCGCTGGTCATCGGCTCGATGGCTCGTCTGCTGGCCGCCACCGTCCTGGCGGTCTTCCCCAACACCGCGTTCACCGACCCGGCCACCGAAGACCGGCACGACGCCCACTCCGACCATCACCGCGGTCGCCTACCGGTGGGGTTTCGCCAGCCCCAGCCGGTTCGCGGTCTACTACCGCCAGGCTTACGGCATCCACCCCAGCCGCACCCTGCGCGGCTGACCACCACCCCAGGACGCGATCAGGTGGCCCATGCCGGCGGGCCCACTGGGTCGCCCCCCCGGACGGCACTGCTGATCTTCTCCCCGGCGCCGACGACGGCGGCGGCGTGCAGGCGCCCGGGGGAGCGGGTCAGCCGCTCGATCGGGCCGGACACCGAGACGGCGGCGACCACCCGGCCGCCGGCCCCGCGGACCGGGGCCGACACCGAGGCCACCCCGGCCTCGCGTTCGGCCACGCTGGCCGCCCAGCCGCGCCGCCGGACCTGGGCCAGCATGGGCGCACTGAACTTGGCGCCGCGCAGGCCGCGGTGCATCCGCTCGGGTTCTTCCCAAGCCAGCAGGATCTGGGCCGCGGACCCGGCGGTCATCGGCAGCGCCGTGCCCACCGGCACGGTGTCCCGCAGGCCGCTGGCGCGCTCGGCCGCGGCGACACAGATACGTACATCCGCCTGGCGCCGGTAGAGCTGGGCGCTCTCGCCGGTGACGTCCCGCAGGTAGCCCAGGACGGCCTGGGCCACCGACAGCAGCCGGTCCTCACCGGCCGCCGCGGCCAGCTCGGCGATCCGCGGGCCCAGCACGAACCGGCCCTGGGCGTCGCGGGCCACCAGCCGGTGGTGTTCCAGCGCGACGGCGATCCGGTGCGCCGTGGGCCGGGCCAGCCCGGTCGCGCCGACCAGCTGAGCGAGTGAGGCGGGCCCCGTCTCCATGGCGTTCAGCACGGAAACGGCCTTGTCCAGTACGCCGACTCCGCTAGAGTTGTTCATGTCTTGATACTGCCGTCTCGGTATTCGAGACGCAACCGGATCGGTGGAACGGCGACGACCTCGATGCTCGGGAACGGGCCGAACGGAGATGAGTGCGATGGGCCGCACGCTGGCCGAGAAGATCTGGGACGCCCACGTGGTGCGCGGCGCCGAGGGTGAGCCCGACCTGCTGTACATCGATCTGCATCTGGTGCACGAGGTCACCAGCCCGCAGGCCTTCGACGGCCTCCGGCTGGCCGACCGGACCGTACGGCGCCCCGAGCTGACCATCGCCACCGAGGACCACAACGTCCCGACCACCGGAATCACCGGTCCCGGCGTACCGCTGGAGGGGCCGTTGAGCCCGGTCACCGACCCGGTCTCGCGCACCCAGGTGGAGACGCTGCGCAAGAACTGCGCTGAGTTCGGCATCCGGCTGCACCCGATGGGGGACGCGGGGCAGGGCATCGTGCACGTCATCGGCCCGCAGCTGGGGCTGTCCCAGCCCGGCATGACGATCGTCTGCGGCGACTCCCACACCAGCACGCACGGCGCCATGGGCGCACTCGCCTTCGGCATCGGCACCAGCGAGGTCGAGCATGTGCTGGCCACCCAGACCCTGCCGCAGATCCGGCCGAAGACGATGGCCGTGACCGTGACCGGCCAGCTGCCCGCCGGGGTCTCGGCCAAGGACCTGATCCTGGCCATCATCGCCAGGATCGGCACCGGCGGCGGCCAGGGCTACATCGTGGAGTACCGCGGCGAGGCCATCCGCAGCCTGTCCATGGAGGGCCGCCTCACCGTCTGCAACATGTCGATCGAGGCGGGCGCCCGGGCCGGCCTGGTCGCCCCGGACGAGACCACCTTCGCCTACGTGGCGGGCAAACCGCACGCGCCCCGCGGCCGGGAGTGGGAGGCGGCGCTGGAGTACTGGCGGTCCCTGCCCACCGACCCGGACGCCACGTTCGACCACGAGGTGACGCTGGACGCGACCCAGCTCACCCCGTACGTGACCTGGGGGACCAACCCGGGCCAGGCCGCCCCGCTGGCCTCGTCGGTGCCGGACCCCGCCGCCCTGGCCAGCCCGGACGAGCGGGCCGCCGTCGAGCGGGCGCTGCGCTACATGGACCTGACCCCGGGCACGCCGCTGACGGACATCACCGTCGACACGGTGTTCGTGGGCTCGTGTACCAACGGCCGCATCGAGGACCTGCGGGCCGCCGCGGAGATCCTGCGCGGCCGGAAGATCAGCGGCAACCTCCGCATGCTGGTCGTGCCCGGCTCGATGGCCGTACGGGCCCAGGCCGAGCGGGAGGGCCTGGACACGGTGTTCACCGAGGCGGGCGCCGAGTGGCGGGCCGCGGGCTGCTCGATGTGCCTGGGCATGAACCCGGACACCCTGTCCCCGGGGGAGCGCAGCGCCTCGACCTCCAACCGCAACTTCGAGGGGCGCCAGGGCAAGGGCGGCCGGACCCACCTGGTCTCACCGGAGGTGGCGGCCGCGACCGCCGTCACCGGCCACCTGGCCGCCCCCGCCCACCTCTGACCGCCGCCACGGCCCGTCGCAAGACACTGGAGATTCATCATGGAGCCATTCATCTCGCACACGGGGCGCGTGCTGCCGCTGCGGCGGAGCAACGTCGACACCGACCAGATCATCCCGGCCGAGTACCTGAAGCGCGTCAGCCGGGCCGGGTTCGGCGACGGCCTGTTCGCCGCCTGGCGGGAGGACCCGTCATTCGTGCTCAACCAGCCCGCCTACGACGGCGCCACGGTGCTGGTGGCCGGGACCGACTTCGGTATCGGGTCTTCCCGCGAGCATGCGGTGTGGGCGCTGGTGGACTACGGCTTCCGGGTGGTGATCGCGCCGCGCTTCGGCGACATCTTCCGCAACAACGCGACCAAGGCCGGCCTGCTGCCGGTCCAGCTGCCCGAGCCGACGGTGGCCGCCCTGCAGGACGCGGCCGAGACCAGCCCGTCCGGCGAGCTCGTCGTGGATCTGGGCGCCCGTGAGGTGCGTCACGCCGGCGCCGGGGTCCGGGCGCCGTTCGAGATCGACGCCTACACCCGCTGGCGGCTGATGGAGGGACTCGACGACATCGGACTGACCCTCCGGTACTCCGACGACATCGCCCGGTTCGAAACCACCCGGCCCGGCTGGCTGCCGGTGACCGCCTGAGGCTTCTGCCAGCCAGGACCCGAAAGTCAGCTACGTACGGGTACATCCTGATACCGGCCGTCATGCGCCGATCCGGTCATTTCGAGGCCATTAAATTACAGTCCGAAACTATGGATAGTTTCGGTGCCGTTACCATCGGTTACATGAGTTATATGCCTATCCCACCGCGCTGACGGCGTGATTCTGGCCGCCTTCCGGGCCGACACGCCGGGCAATGTTGGCCATGGTTATTGTGTAACGGCGCTGGATCGCCTACTTTCGGGCAGGTCAGAGGTCGCGCGCCTCGGGTGCTACGTGCGTGCGGCCTCCCGTGGGGGAACCGCAGGAGTGAAATATGAACAAGCGTGATCTGATTGATGCGATCTCCGGCCGGCTGGGCGATAAGAAGTCCGCCACCGAGGCCGTGAACGCCGTCCTCGATACGATTCAGGACGCCGTGGCCAAGGGCGACAAGGTCGCGATCACCGGCTTCGGTGTTTTCGAGAAGACCGAGCGCCCGGCCAGGACCGCCCGTAACCCCGCCACCGGGGCCGCCATCGAGGTGCCCAAGTCCTCGGTGCCGAAGTTCCGCCCCGGCGCGGACTTCAAGGCTCTCGTCAACGGCGACAAGAAGTAGCTCTACCGTCCGGGGGGAGGACCCCCTGGACCCCCCGGAACCCGTGTTGCGGTGCCCACCGCAGGACCGGCCACTCGCCGGGCCCGACGGCCCGGACTCGCTGGGCCGGTCAGGCCGGCTCGCCGTATGTGCGCCGGCGGGGGTCACACCCCCGCCGGCGTGCTGCTATCTCAGGCCGGGGCGCTTGCTCAGGGCCGTGCTGATGATCCGGTCCATGAGGGCCGGCAGCGGCAGTCCCGTCGCGGCCCACATCTTGGGGAAACCGGAAGCGGGGGTCATGCCGGGCATGGTGTTGATCTCGTTGACCACCACCCGCCCGTCCGGGGTGTAGAAAAAGTCCACCCGGGCCAGACCCTCACAGGAGATCGCGTCGAAGGCCACGCAGGCCAGCCGCCTGATCTCGGCGACGGCGGCGGCCGGGATCGGCGCCGGGACCACCATGTGCGTCCCGTCGGCCAGGTACTTGGCGCTGAAATCGTAGAAGTCCGCGGCCCCGTCCACCACGACCTGCCCGGGCAGGCTGGCGTCGGGCGGGCCACCGTCCACGCCCTCCAGCACCGCGCATTCGATCTCGGGGCCGTCGATGGCCGCCTCGACCAGGACCTTGCGATCGTGCTCGCGGGCCGCTTCGATGGCCCGTTCCAGCGCAGCCAGGTCGCGGGCCTTGGAGGTGCCCACGCTGGAGCCGCCCCGGGCGGGCTTGACGAACACCGGCCAGCCCAGCTCGGCGATCTCGTCCAGGACCCGCTTGCGCTCCGGGGCCGCCGCACCGGACGGGCCGGCCCAGTCCCGGTCGCGCACGACCACGTACGGGCCGAGCGGCAGCCCGTGCGCGGCGAAGACCAGCTTCATGTACTCCTTGTCCATGCCGGCCGCGCTGGCGAACACGCCCGCACCCGCGTACCGGGCGCCGGTCATCTCCAGCAGGCCCTGAATCGTGCCGTCCTCGCCGTAGGCGCCGTGCAGCAGCGGCAGCACCACGTCCACGGTGCCGAGGTCCCGCGGCACGTCCCCGGGGCTCAGCACGGTCAGCGCGCCCGAGCTGCCACCGGGCCGGGCCACGATCTCCGCGCCCTGGGTGGCCACGGCCTCCACCGACGGCAGCTCACGGCCGCGGCTCATGGCCAGCCGGGCGGCGTCGCCCGGCACCTGGAGCCAGCGGCCGTCCCGGCTGATGCCGATGGGCACGACCTCATAGCGCCCGGGGTCCAGGGCGGGCAGCACGTGCGCGGCGCTGGCACAGGACACCGAGTGCTCGGAGCTGCGGCCGCCGAAGACCACCGCCACCCGGATCTTGCGTTGCTCGCCCACGCTGTTCCTCCGCTCCCGGTCAGGCCCGGTCAGACACGGCCCAGTGAGTCCAGTGCCACGTACGCGTCGGAAATGAGGTCCTCGGCGTCCTCGAGCCCGATGGAGAACCGTACCGCGCCCGGGTCGATGCCCGCACGCTCCAGCGCCCGCGCATCCAGCTGCCGGTGCGTGGTCGACGCGGCGTGGCTGACCTTGGTGTACGTGCCGCCCAGGGACGGGGCGATGCGAGCGATCCGCAGCCGGTCGGCGAAGGCCATCCCGGCCTGGCGGCCGCCGTGCGGCGTCACGGTGACGATCGCCCCGTAGCGGCCGCCTTCCGGGCCCGCGTCGAACAGCCGCCGGGCCAGGGCGTGCCCGGGGTGCTGGGCCAGGCCGGGATAGTCGACCGAGCGGACGTGAGGGTGCCGGGAGATCGTGGCCGCGAACATCATCGCCGTCGCGCACTGCCGCCGGACCCGCACCGGCAGCGTCTCCAGGCCGCGGCGCAGGAGGAACGCCTCGTCCGGGGCCAGTGACCCGCCGGTGTCGACCCGCACCTGGCGGATCCGGCTGATCAGGTCGCCGCGGCCGGTGACCACTCCGCCGGTGACGTCGGAGTGGCCGCCGATGTACTTGGTCGCCGAGTGCAGGACCAGGTCGGCGCCGTACTCCAGCGGCCGGCAGACCACCGGCGGCGCCAGCGTGGAGTCCACCACGAACAGTGCCCCGGTCTCGTGCGCGACCGAGGCCAGCGCGGGCAGGTTGGCCACCGCGGTCGTGGGGTTGGCGATCGTCTCCGCGTACAGGACGCGGGTACCGGGGCGCATGGCCGCGCGCACCGCGTCCAGGTCGGTCAGGTCGACGAAGTCGGTCTCCACCCCGAACCGGGCGGCCACGTTGCGCAGGAAGCTGTAGGTGCCGCCGTACAGGGCCGCGGACGCGACGACGTGGGCGCCGGTGCGCGCGAAGGTCAGGAACACCGTGCTGGTCGCGGCCATGCCGGACGAGAACGCCTGAGCCGCGGGCCAGGTGGGCAGGTTCGGCCCCTCCAGCGCGGCCATGGCCCGGGCGAACGCGTCGACGGTCGGGTTGTCGACCCGGCTGTAGCTGTAACCGGGTTTCTCGTCGTTCAGCACCGCCGCGTACTCGTCGCTGGTGCGGAACGCGAACGCCGACGTCCGGTACACCGGGGTACCGAGCGGCTCCTGCTCGGGCACGGGCGCCTGGGGCAGGTGCACCGCACGGGTGTTCTCGCCCAGCTGCCTGCGCACTACGTCCACGACGTCACCTTTCGGACCCGTACCATTCCGGCTTCGCCGAGCGGGACGCGAGCAGCGCCGCCGCTTCGGTCACCGGCAGGCCCCCGTGCATGACCGCGGTCATGACCTCGGTGATCGGCATTTCCACGCCGGCCGAACGCGCCAGCGCGAGCACGGACTCCGACGATTTCACACCTTCCGCGATCTGGCCGTTCATTGACGAAGCCTGGCCCACGGACATGCCCCGGCCCAGGTTCTCCCCGAACCGGCGGTTCCGCGACAACGGGGATCCGCAGGTCGCGACCAGATCGCCCAGCCCGGCCAGCCCGGCGAAGGTCTGCGGGTCGGCGCCCAGCGCGGTGCCCAGCCGGGCGATCTCCGCCAGCCCCCGGGTCATCAGCATGGCCTTGGTGTTGTCGCCGAGCCCCATGGCCACCGCCATGCCGACGGCCAGCGCGATGACGTTCTTGACCGCGCCGCCGAACTCGGTCCCGATCACGTCGGTGTTGGTGTAGGGCCGGAAATACCGGGTGTGGCACGCCTTCTGCAGGCGCTGGGCCGCATCCTCGTCCGGGCACGCCACCACGGTCGCGCCGTACTGCCGCTGGGCGATCTCGCGGGCCAGGTTCGGCCCGGAGATGACGCTGATCCTTCGCGCCGGGACGTCGAGCACGTCCTGGATGACCTCGCTCATCCGCTTGGTCGTGCCGGCCTCGATGCCCTTGATCAGGCTGACGAACTGCGCGCCGTCCGGGATCAGGGGCGCCCACCGCCGCAGGTTGTCCCGCAGCGACTGGGCGGGCACCGCGAACACCACCAGGTCCGCGGCGTCCAGGGCCCCGGCGGGGTCGGCCACCGCCCGCAGCGCCGGCGTCAGCGCGATGCCCGGCAGGTAGTCGGGATTCTCCTGCCCCTCGGTGATGGCCCGGGCCAGCTCGGGCCGGCGGCAGCACAGCACGGTCGGCGTCCCGGCGTCGCACAGCACCTGGCCGAAGACCGTTCCCCACGATCCGGCCCCCATGATGGCCGCCCTCACGTCGGCCGGGCCTCCGTCTCCGGCCCCTCTGCCGTCTCCGCGTCATCGGCTGGGCTGCCGGCCGGCTCACCGGCCGCGATACCCGGGCCGCCGGGCGGGGTGCCCGCCGCATCAACGGCGGTGACCGGGTCCGCGTCTGTTCGGCCAATTGATGACGGGGGGCTGGCGGCGGCGGGATCAAAGGGTACGGCGGGCGGCGTCTCCTGGCGCAGGCCGGCCAGCAGGGCGGTCACGTCGGCCATGATGACCGCGGTGGCTTCCCGCAGATTGGTCGCGGTCAGCGGCTTGCCCTTGAAGGCGGACAGGTCCACCGGCGGGCCTGCCACCAGCCGGATCGTCCGGCGCGGGAACACGTGCGGCCGCGTGCTGCCGTACGGCAGCACGTCCTGGGCGCCCCAGTGCGCGACCGGGATCACCGGCACGCCCGTCTTGAGCGCCAGCCGGGCCGCGCCGGTCTTGCCCACCATCGGCCACAGGCCCGGGTCGCGCGAGGCCGTGCCCTCCGGGTAGACGATTATGCACTGGTTGTCGCGCAGGGCGGCCTCGGCCGCCTTGAGCACGAGCGCCGCGTCGCCGCGGTTACGGTAAACAGGGAGCTGACCGACGATGCGCAGGAGCGAGCCGACGCCTTTGACGCTGAAGATGGAAGACTTGATGAGAAAGGTGGGGAAGCGGCCTGATTCGTAGCTGTAGATGGCCACAGCGCCCCAGTCGGCGTAGGAGAGGTGGTTGGGGGCCACGATCACGCCGCCTTCACGGGGAAGGTACTGGCGGCCTTGCTGTTCGTGCTTCGTGAGGGCACGCAGCAACACCTGCAGCAACCGGCCGACGAAGATCCGCCAGCCGGGCGAGTAACTTCGCTCCTGCCTGCTCATGGGGCGAGGTTTCCGATCTTCATCAGGTCAGTCTCCTGGTTGAGGTGGTTCGATGTCGAGGCAGGGTCACACGTATGTCCGATGATGCCCGGTTCACGTGGGCTGTGGTGGTCCCCGTCAAGGTACTTGCCCGGGCAAAGTCCCGGATCGCCCCCCTGGCCGGTCCCCGCCGGGCCGAACTGGCCCTGGCCATGGCCGCGGATACGATCAGCGCGGTGGTCGCGTCGCCGGTGGGCGGACGGGTGATCGTGGTGACCGACGACCCGGTCGCGGCGGGTGAGCTGGCCGCGGTGGGCGCCACCGTCGTCCCCGACGAGCCGCGGGCCGGGCTCAACGAGGCGCTCGGGCACGGCGTCGCCTGCGCGGCCCGGTGGTGGCCGGGTTCGGGGGTCGGGGCCTTGTCCGGCGACCTGCCGGCGCTGCGGCCGGAGGAACTGGCGACCGCGCTCCAGGCCGCCGCGGCCTGGCCGGAGGCCTTCGTGCCCGATCTTCAGGGATCCGGGACCACGCTGTACACGACCGGCCCGGGGACTGCCTTCCGGCCCGCGTTCGGGCCCGATTCCCGCTTCCGGCACGTGGCCCAGGGTGCCGCTGAGCTGCTGCTGCCCGGGATCCCCGGACTGCGGCGGGACGTCGACACGGGGGAGGACCTACGGGACGCGGCCCGGCTGGGCCTGGGCCCGCGCACGTCCGCGGTCGCCGCCGACCTGCTCCGGGCCGCCGGCTAG
>DASWVA010000535.1:0-4798 GCA_036401415.1 Streptosporangiaceae bacterium | reverse complement strand
CCTACACTCTTGAGCTATGTCGCTGCGTTCCGGACCGGCGGGGGCTGGCCCGGTCCTGGTCGTCCGTACCCGGCAATCTGACCATCGATTGCAAGCGGGAACGGACTACCGACTGGGCCGGGATCCGGCGTCCGACATCGTCCTTACTGACGCCCGCGTGTCCTGGTGTCATGCCGTCTTCCGGCATGAACTGGACACCTGGGTACTTGAAGACGCCGGCAGTACCAACGGCACATTTGTTGGCAGCCGCCGTGTGGACCGCATCACCATTAGGGCCGAGTGCGTAATTCGGCTGGGCAATGCCGATGATGGCCCGGTACTGCGCTGCGAGCCGGCCGCCCGGCCGGTGCACGCGCCCACCCAGGTCTCGGGCCCGTCCGCGGGTCAGGCCACGGCTCTGGCCGACCCGCCACCGGTCCGCCAGGACCTGCCGCTCTCCGGCTTGGCGCCCGCGCCGGCCGAGCGGGTGCCCGCACCCGCGGAGCCCGCGGCGCCCCAGGTCACGCCTCCGGCAGACGCCGATCAGCCTGCGGCAGGTAACGGCCAGCCCGTAGGCCGCTTCACCCCGCGCGCTGACCCTCCCCGCGCTGACCCTCCCCGCGCTGACCCTCCCCGCACCGAGACTCCGCGCCTTGACCCTCCCCGCGCCGGCCCTCCGCGCACCGACCGGCCCGCCGCGCGGACCGGCTCTCCTGTCATCCCCCGGACTCCCGCCTCCCCCCGGCGCCCGGCCGCCTCCGGCCCCGCGCCGGGGGCGCCGGGGGCGGCCCGTGGTTCCGGCGCCCCCGAAGCGGACTACCGCCTGAGCGTCGACCGGCGGCCCACCGCGATCCTGCCGCTGCCCACGCACCGGATGCGTATTGGCCGGGCCGCCGACAATGACCTCGTCCTTTCCGACCTGACCTCGTCCGGCCATCACGCGGAATTGCGCAAAACCAGCGACGGAAAGTACCAGATTTTTGACCTGGGCAGCCATAATGGCACATTTGTCAATGGGCAGCCGGTGACGTCAGCGACTCTGACCGAGAAGGACATTGTCGGCATCGGCCATGCCACTTTCCGGCTCACCGGCGGGGAACTGCGCGAATACATCGACACCGGTGATGTTTCGCTGGTGGCGCAGGATCTGGTCGTCGAAGTCTCCGGCGGCAAGATTCTGCTGGATCACGTGAGCTTTCCGCTCGGCGAACGGAACCTGGTCGCCGTCATCGGGCCCAGCGGTGCGGGCAAGTCGACCCTGCTCGGCGCGCTGACCGGGATGCGCCCGGCCGACCGGGGTGTGGTGCTGTACGACAACCGTGATCTGTACAAGGACTACGCGGAACTGCGGACCCGGATCGGGCTGGTGCCGCAGGACAGCATCATGCACACCCAGCTGACCACCCGGCGGGCCCTGCAGTACGGGGCCGAGCTGCGGTTCCCGCCAGACGCCGGGGCCGGGGAACGCAACGGCCGGGTGGACGAGGTCATGGGTGAGCTGGGGCTGACCCGGCACGCCGACACCCGGGCCGACCGGCTCTCCGGTGGCCAGCTCAAGCGGGTCAACGTCGCGCTGGAGCTGCTGACCAAGCCGTCCCTGCTGTTCCTGGACGAGCCCACCTCCGGCCTGGACCCGGGCCTGGACAAGTCGGTGATGGAGCAGATGCGCGACCTGGCCCACGACGGGCGCACGGTCATCGTGGTCACCCACTCGGTGGCCAACCTGAACGCCTGCGACCGGCTGCTGGTACTGGTCCCGGGCGGGCGGGTGGCGTTCTTCGGGCCGCCGGAGGAAGGGCTGGCGTACTTCGGCGAGCCGGGGTGGGCCGAGGTGTTCCAGTCATTCGACCAGCAGCCGAACCGGGACTGGGCCGCCGAGTTCCAGGCCTCCCGGGCCCACGATGAGTACGTCACCCGGCCCCAGGCCATGTCCGCGGTGTCCAGCGGGCCGAAGGCCGCGGGCACCCCCGCCCCAGTCCGGGGCGGGGGCTTCCACCAGCTCGGCACGCTGGTCCGCCGGTACATCAGGGTGCTCGCCTCCGACCGCTGGTACGTGCTGTTCGCGGCGCTGATCCCGGTCATCGTCGGCGGCCTGATCTACGCCCTGGCGGGCACGATGGGCCTGGGCGGCGCCCCGGGCACCAACGGCAATGCCCAGTTGCTGCTGATCCTGGTCATCGTGGGCGTGTGCCTGTCCAGCACGGTCGGCTCGATCCGCGAACTGGTCAAGGAACGAAATATCTATATCCGGGAACGGGCCGCCGGGCTGTCGTCCGGCGCCTACCTTGGGTCCAAGCTGATCGTGCTCGGGCTCGTCTCGGTCGTGCAGGCGGCGATCGTGGCCCTGATCGGGCTGGCGCTCCGGCCGTTGCCGGCCCAGGGCGCGCTGCTGGTGCATGCGCCGTTCATCGAGCTGCTGATCGCCCTGGTGGTGTTCGCGGTGGCCTCGACGTGCGTCGGCTTGATGGTTTCGGCCCTGGTCAGCACCACCGAGCTGGCCATGATGCTGCTGGCGCTGGTCGTCTTCGTGCAGATCATCCTGTGCGGCGGTGTGGTCGCGGTGGGCGGGGCGGGCGTCAACCAGGTCTCCTGGCTGATCCCCGGGCGCTGGGGTTACGCCGCGGTGGCCTCCACCTCGGACCTCGACCGGCTCATGCCGGGCCCGAACACGCTGGTCAATTCGCTCTGGCAGCACCAGGCGGCCACCTGGCTGACCGACCTCGGCGGCATGATCGTGCTGTCGGTCGTGTTCGTGGTCGTGGCCTGGTGGCGGCTCAACCGCCTCAGCCCCGGCCGCCGCAGGTAGGCCGGCCCGCGCAGGCACGGCCTGCCTGCGACGGCCTGTGCCGGGTGAGGTTAGGGTGAACCATGGCCGATCCCGCCGGGGTTTCCGCCGCCCGCGAGCTGTTGCGCCGCCACCCGCTGGTCGACGGCCACAACGACCTGCCGTGGGCCATCCGCAGTGAGTTCGGCGGGGATCCGGCCCGGGCCCGGCTGGCCGAGCGGGTGCCGCAGACCCAGACCGACCTGCCGCGGCTGGCGGCCGGCGGCGTCGGGGCCCAGTTCTGGTCGGTGTACGTGCCCGCCACCTTGGGCGGGGACGCGGCCGTGACCACGGTGCTGGAGCAGATCGACACCGCCCACCGGATGATCGGGGCCTACCCGGACCGGCTCGAACTGGCCCGCACCGCCGCCGACGTGGGGCGGATCTTCGCCGCCGGCAAGGTCGCCTCACTGCTCGGTGCCGAGGGCGGGCACTCGATCGCCTCGTCCCTCGGCGTGCTCCGCAGCCTGTTCGCGCTGGGCGTGCGCTACCTGACCCTCACCCACAACCAGAACGTGGGCTGGGCCGACTCGGCCACCGACCAGCCGCAGGCCGGCGGGCTGACCGACTTCGGCCGCGACGTGGTGCGCGAGATGCAGCGGCTCGGCATGCTGGTCGACCTGTCGCACGTGGCCTCCTCGACCATGCGCGACACCCTGGACGTGGCCCGGGGGCCGGTCATCTTCTCGCACTCCTGCGCCCGGGCCCTGTGCGATCACCCGCGCAACGTGCCCGATGACGTGCTCCGCCGGCTCGCGGCCAACGGCGGCGTGTGCATGGTCACCTTCGTCCCGTTCTTCGTCTCCGCCGACTGCGCCCAGTGGCAGATCGGCCTGTTCGCCGAGCTGGAACGGCGGGGGCTCGACCGGCGGGACATCTCGGCCTGGGACACGGTGGCCCCCGGATACTCCCAGGCCCACCCGCTGCCGCGCTGCACTCTGGCCCAGGTGGCCGACCACGTGGAGCACGTCCGGGCCGTGGCCGGCCTGGAGCACGTCGGGATCGGCGGTGACTACGACGGCTGCGGCAGTTTCCCGGCCGGCCTGGAGGACGTTTCCTGCTACCCGGCGCTGTTCGCCGAGCTGCTGGACCGCGGCTGGACCGAGGACGACTGCGCCGCGCTGGCCGGCGGCAACCTCCTGCGCGTGCTGCGGGACGCGGAGAACCTGGCCTCGGCGGTGCCCGGGGGCCGCTAGGATCACTCGCGATGATCGCGCCCCCGACCGCTTCCTCCGTGTTCCGCCGTGTCCGCGGACTTGACGTGCTCACCTGGCCGGTCTTCGACGCTTTCCCGCTCCGCGCCGTGGTGACCACCCGCGCGGGCGGCCGGTCAGCCGGCGCCTACGGGACGCTGAACCTCAGCTTCATGGTGGGCGACGACCCGGATGACGTGCTGGCCAACCGGCGTGCCGTCGCCGCCGCGCTGGATTCGGACCTGGCCGACTTCGTGTTCGCCGCCCAGGTGCACGGCGACGTGGCCCAGGTGGTCGGGGCCGCTGACCGCGGCCGGGGCACGCTCACCGCCGCTGACGCCGTGCCCGGGGCCGACGTCCTGGTCACCGCGGACCCCGGCACGGTCCTGGCCGTGCTGGCCGCCGACTGCGTGCCGATCGTGCTCTACGACCCGGTCGCGCACGTGCTGGCCTGCGCGCACTCGGGCTGGCGGGGCACGGTGGCCCGGACCGCCGCCGCCGCCGTCCGCGCTATGCAGTCCCTGGGCAGCCGCCCGGCCGACGTCATCGCCGGCGTGGGCCCGGCGGTGGCCGCCGCCCGCTACCTGATTGACGCGACGGTCGCCGGGGCGGCGGCCGCGGCCTTCGGTGACCAGAGCACGACCGTCCTGCAGGCCGCCGGCGCCGGCCAGTGGCGATTCGACCTGTGGGCCGCCAACCGCCTGGTGCTGCGCGACGCCGGCGTTCCGGGCCCGAACATCCACATCACCGGCGTCCCCACCGGCGACGGCCAGTTCTTCAGCCATCGCGCTGAACAGCCGTG
>DASWVA010000534.1:0-5101 GCA_036401415.1 Streptosporangiaceae bacterium | reverse complement strand
CCGCGTATCAGCGGATCGGGACGTCCTTGTCCGCCAGGGTGAACTCGCCGCCCAGGTAGCGGAAGACCGGGTCGTCGGGGTCGGCTTCGCTGCGGGCCAGCACCTCGGCGGCGTAGACCTCGGCGTCGTCGCGGGGCTCATAGCCCAGCGCCCGGGCCTCGGCCAGCGACACCCAGCCGCCGCGGGTGTTGGCCGACACCCCGAAGATGACGCGGAATCCGGGCCGCGGCGCGGTCAGGCAGGCTTCGAACAGCCGCCCGGCGTCGTCCGGCGACAGCCAGGTGGACAGGGACCGCGGCGTTTCCGGGCGGTCAGCACAGGTCAGGATGCGAACGCAGATCGTGTCGATCCCGTACCGGTGGTGGTACATGGACGCCAGCCCTTCGCTGGCCACCTTGGCCACCCCGTAATAGGTGTCCGGCTCGGGAAACGCGTAGTCGGGGACCGGGAAGCTGGCCCGCGGCGCGAACCCCACCGCATGGTTGGACGACGCGAAGATGACGCGGCTCACCCCGGCCCGGCGGGCCGCCTCGAACACCACGTAGCTGCCGTGGATGTTGACGTCGAGGATGGAATCCCACGGTTCCTCGCCCGCGAAGCCGCCCAGGTGGATCACCGCGTCGGCTCCCTGGCAGGCGGCCGTCACCGCGTCCAGGTCGGTGATGGTGGCCTCGATCGCCTCCTCGCCGGGGCCCGCGGTCAGCGGAGCGATGTCCAGCAGCCGCAGCGTCCGGTCCGGGGCCGCCAGCCGCGATCGCAGCATCGCCCCTATCCGGCCGGCCGCGCCGGTCATCAAGATGGTCGGCACTCACCCTCCTTCTCGTCCGCATGCGGGAGCCTCAGCCTATCCAGGGGCAGCGGAAATCCGCTGGTGGCCAGCGGCCGCCCCCGTGACCGCGGTCAGAACAGGACGACGCTGCGCAGGACCTCGCCCCGCTCCATCTTGCCGAAGGCCTCCTCGACCTCGCCGAGCGCGATGGTCTCGGAGACGAACTTTTCCAGCGGCAGGCGGCCGTCCAGGTGCAGATCGATCAGCATGGGGAAGTCCCGGCTGGGCAGGCAGTCGCCGTACCAGGAGGACTTGAGCGAGCCGCCGCGGCCGAACACGTCCAGCAGCGGCAGCTCGAGCCGCAGCTCGGGGGTGGGCACGCCGACCAGCACCACGGTGCCGGCCAGGTCACGGGCGTAGAAGGCCTGTTCGTAGGTCTCGGGCCGGCCGACCGCCTCGATGACCACGTCGGCGCCGAAGCCGCCGGTCAGCGCGCGGATGGCCTCGACCGGGTCGGCCTGGCGGGAGTTGACCACGTCGGTGGCGCCGAACTGGCGGGCCCACTCCAGCTTGCGGTCGTCGACGTCGACGGCGATGATCCGGCCCGCGCCGGCCAGGTGGGCGCCCAGCACGGCGGCATCGCCGACCCCGCCGCAGCCGATCACCGCCACCGAGTCGCCCCGGCCGACCTGGCCGGTGTTCAGCGCGGCGCCCAGCCCGGCCATCACCCCACAGCCCAGCAGGCCGGCCACCTCAGGACGGGCGGCCGGGTTGACCTTGGTGCACTGCCCGGCGGCGACCAGCGTCTTCTCGGCGAACGCCCCGATGCCCAGGGCCGGGGACAGCGGGGTGCCGTCGTCAAGCGACATCTGCTGCCGCGCGTTGCGCGTGCTGAAGCAGTACCAGGGGCGGCCCCGGCGGCAGGCCCGGCACTCGCCGCAGACGGCCCGCCAGTTGAGGATGACGAAGTCACCGGGGCCCACGTCGGTCACGTCGTCCCCGACCGCCTCCACCACTCCGGCCGCCTCGTGCCCGAGAAAGTACGGGAAGTCCCCGCCGATGCCACCCTGACGGTAGTGCAGGTCGGTGTGGCACACCCCGCAGGCCTGGATCCGCACCAGGGCCTCACCCGGGCCCGGGTCCGGTACCACGATCGTGGCGATCTCGACCGGAGCGCCCTTCTCCCGGGCGATCACCCCTTGCACGCGCTGCGCCATCGGCTACTCCCTCGCGGTGGAACTTCCTCCATTACTTATCAGAGTGGAAGGTGGCCGGGAGGTTCAGGGCTTCTTGCCACCCAGGAGGCCGCCCGCACCCTTGGTTGCGCCGCTGACCACGCCGCCCGCGGCGCCGGTGGTGCCGCTGACCGCGCCCCCCGCCGCTCCGGTGACGCCGCCGACCGCGCCGCCGGCCCCCTTGACCGCACCGGCGGCCGCGCCACCGGTGCCGCTGACCGTGCCGCCCACGGCCGGAGAGCCGGTGACCTGGCCAACGGCGGCGCCCAGGCCCGAGGTGGTGGTGCCCAGGGTCACGCCGACCGCCTGCGTCAGCGCGTCGACGCCCTGGCCGGCGCCGGTCACGGCCGAGCCAGCACCGCGGCCCACGTTCTGTACCACCGAGCCGACGCCGCCGCCCACGCCCTGAACCAGGGACCCGGCCGAGCCCCTGGACGGGCCCGGGGTGACGCCACCGGCGTCCGGGGTGGCCGCGCTGTTCATCCCGCCGGACGTGCTGGCCAGCCCGCCGGTGGCCCCGGTCACGCCGGGGACGCCGGTAGCCGGGCCGGCGGCCCCGGTGGCCGCCCCGGTCGGGGTGAGACCGCCGACGGTCGCCGACGCTCCCGCCACCGGCGTGCCGGCCAGGGACTGCGGCCGGCCGGCCGGCCCGGACGACGACAGCGCCGACACGAAGGCGTGCGCCGAAGAAGCAGCCGGGCGCTCGCTGACCTGACGGGTGTGGAACGGCGACAGCGGGGACACGCTGACCACGACGACCATGCCGCCGGCCGCGGCGGTGACCGCCGTAGCCGCGGCCAGGGAGGTCAGCGGATGCAGCTTCCACGCCCGCCACTGCCCAGTGGCGGCGGCCTTGGCGCCCGCGCCCAGCTTGCCCCCGAGCCCGGCCTTGACGCCCGAGGCCGCCTTGGCCCCGGTGGCGGCGCCGGCTTTGGCCCCGCCCAGATGCAGGAGCTCCTGACCGCCCGCGCTCATCGCCCCGGCCAGGGCGACCGGGGTGAGGATGGCGCCGAGCCGGCTGTTCAGCTCGGTCAGCTCGCCCGCCAGCGAGTGGCAGCTGGTGCACTGGGCCAGGTGGTCATGCACGGCGGCCTGGCGGCGGCGGCTGAGCCGGCCCCGGGTGTCAGCACTCAGCGCCTCGGCGTAGGAACGGCAGGCCGCCGGGATGTTCGCGCCGACGTGCTCGGCCAGATACGCCTGGCGCAGTCCTTCCCGGGCCCGGACGGCCAGCGCGGACACCCCGTTGGCCGACAGGCCGAACATCGGGGCGATGGCCGCGGGCGCCTTGGCCTCGACCTCCAGCTGCCACAGCACCGCCCGCCAGCGCGCGGGCAGCTTGGTGAAGGCCTGGGCCACCAGCCGGGCCTCGGCGCGGGCCTCGGCCTCGGCCTCCGGGCCGCGGGACAGCCGGGCCAGGCCCAGGTTCTCTTCGGGTACCCGCTCTTCCAGGTCCTCTTCGACGTCGCCGACCGCGGTGGTCCGGCGGCTGGCCCGCAGCCAGTCGTTGGCCGTGTTGCGGACCGCCGCGAGCAGGTAGGCCCGGAAGGCCACGCCCGGGCCGCCGCCGGCCCGGATCGCGCCCAGGACCCGGGTGAAGGCTTCGGCCACGATGTCGTCGGCCACGTCCCGGGGCACCATGGACAGGGCCACCCGGCGCGCCGCCGGCGCATGCTCGACGTAGAGCTCCTCATAGGAGCGCCCGGCCACGTCCCCGACGGGCAGGATGGCCAGCTGGTCGGGCTTGCGGTGCCTGGGCCGGTGGGCCGGCGCGGGAATCCGGTCCTCAGCAGTCCCGTGGAGCACAACGGCCTCCCGGCGACGGTCGGTTACTTGATGAGTGAAGCCAATAGTAGGGGCCAAACCTCGGCTGCCAATAGCAAAATGACATCAATCCGAGCACGAGTATTCGGGTATTTTTACTGATCGGGGCGTAACCGAGCACTGCGGGCGATAGCGCACCCGGAAGAGGGTCTCGAATTGCTCTCGCGGCCACCGGACAACTCCGGTAAGTCCGGCTCGCGTGCTATTTGAGTTCTGCGGGCTTCGTCCCGGTGCTCAGGCTTCTCCGGTATTTCGACCCGGCCTTTCCATTTACCGCCGCGCCCGGCGTAGTGCTGCCGCGCCGAATCAGCGGTCATGACCGCGTACAGGACCGCGACCCCGGGCAGCAGCGGCGCCCGCCACGGCGAGAGCCGGTACAGCCGCAGCATGGGCAGGAAGCTGCCGGCCATGATCACCCAGCCGGTCAGCCCGGCGGCCGCGCACAGCACCGGGCCGGTGGCGGCCGCCCCGGGGGGAGCGGCCGCGAGCGCGATGAGGCCGGCCAGCGCGCTGGCCAGCGGCAGCGCGTACAGCCAGGCCAGGCCGGCCAGCGTGCCCGCCAGCAGGATTGGTGAGTAGCGCAGCTGGTTGTAGGCCGAACGGGCCACCATCTGCCACAGGTCGGCCAGCCCCGCGTAGGGCCGGACACTGCGGATCGTGGTGGTCAGCCCGAGCCAGATGCGGCCCTGCCGTTTGAGCAGGCGGCCCAGGGCCACATCGTCGATGAGGGCGTCCCGGATGGCATCGATGCCGCCCGCCGCGGCCAGTGCGTCCCGGCGGATCAGCATGCAGCCGCCGGCCGCGGCCGCGGTCCGCCCGCGGGGCCGGCTGACCCAGCGGAACGGGTAGAGCTGGGCGAA
Source organism: Streptosporangiaceae bacterium (assembly GCA_036401415.1). Lineage (GTDB taxonomy): Bacteria > Actinomycetota > Actinomycetes > Streptosporangiales > Streptosporangiaceae > Bog-532. The sequence continues at coordinate 416 of DASWVA010000534.1, read as the reverse complement.
GAAGTACACGAACGCGGGGATGATCGCCTTCTCCCACCCGGTCCGGGTGCGCAGCAGCACCATCTGGGAGACCAGCACCCGGTCGTCACCTTCGGCCGCGGCCACCAGGGCGCGCAGGGCGCCCGGGTCCCAGGCGATGTCCGCGTCGGTGAACAGCACGTAGCCGGCGTCGTCGGCCGCGACCGCCGCCAGTCCCTGGGCCATGGCCCACGGCTTGCCCGCCCAGCCGGCAGGCCTGGCCGCGCCCACCACCACTCGCGGCGTCCGGCGGGCCCCCGCGCCGAGCCGGGTGGCGACCTCTCCCGTCCCGTCCGTACTGGCGTCGTCGACCAGGGTCACCGCGAACCGGCCCGGGTAGTCCTGGGCCAGGAGCGTGGGCAGCGTCCCGGGCAGCACGGCGGCCTCGTCCCGGGCCG
>DASWVA010000533.1:0-2576 GCA_036401415.1 Streptosporangiaceae bacterium | reverse complement strand
GCTGAGCGTGGCCGCTACCGACGCGCTGCTGTACCTGCCCGGCCGCGATCCCGGGCTGCTGCGGCGGGCGCTGGACATCCCGGCGCTGAGCCCGGGCTGGCAGGGTTCGTTCCGCGACCTGCTGGCCGCGGCCGGGAATGGCCACGCTGCCGGCGTGGCCCTAGCACCGGCGTGGGCCGGTTTCCGGCCGCTGCGCGTGACCCGGATCGTGCCGGAAAGCGGCTCCGTGTCCTCAATTTGCCTGAACGATCCCTCCGGGAGTCCCCTGCCCGCGGCCCAGGCCGGCCAGTACCTGGCCGTACGGGTCCCCGCGGCCGTAGGGCCGGCGGAGGTGCGCAGCTACTCGCTGTCCTCCGCGCCCGGTGACAGCACCTACCGGATCAGCGTCAAGCGCGAGCCGCACGGCGTAGCCAGCGGCTTCCTGGACACCGCCCTGCGGGCCGGCGACACCCTGGACGCCGCCGCTCCCCGTGGTGACTTCGTCCTGGACGGCGAGCCCGGGCCGGTGCTGCTGATCTCGGCCGGGATCGGGGTCACCCCGGTGCTGGCCATGCTGCACGACCTGGCCGCCCGGCACAGCGACCGGGACATCTGGTGGCTGCACGCCGCCCGCAGCCCCCAGGAGCATCCGCTCGCCGCCGAAGCCCACGGGCTGCTGGCCGCCCTGCCGGGCGCGCACGAGCACATCTTCTACAGCTCGGTGGACGGCCGGCTGACCCGGGAGAAACTGGCCGGGCTGGGCCTGCCGGCCGGCGCCAGCGCCTACATCTGCGGCCCGGCCGGGTTCATGGCTGACCTGCGGGCGGCCCTGGTCACGCTCGCCGTCGACCCGGCCCGCATCCACACCGAGCTGTTCGGGGCGCTCGCGCCCAGCGCCCCTGGTCTGGTCGGCCAGCACCGCGGGACACCGCACCCGCCGGACGGCCCACCCGGGACCGGGCCGCAGGTCACGTTCGCGCGCAGCGGCCTGACCGTGCCGTTCGACACCACGCAGCACAGCATCCTCGACTTCGCCGCCGCCTGCGACGTGCCCACCCGCTGGAGCTGCCGCACCGGCGTGTGCCACACCTGCGTCGCCCCGCTGCTGTCGGGTGACATCGATTACGCCCCGGAGCCGCTGGAACCCGCGGCCCCCGGCGACGTGCTGATCTGCTGCGCCCGTCCCCGCGGCAGCATCGTGCTCGACCTGTGAGGCGGTCACCTCTGCGTGGAAGAGCCCGGTTTGAAGCAACCACCGCGGGGGAGCAACGGTGCACGGCAAATCCTGCCGCGCTGTTCCTGGAACCTGGCGGCTCCGCGGTCAGCTGGCCGCACCCGACGCCGAAGGAGTTCCAACCGTGACCGTTGCGTCCCAGGCCCAGGATGAGCCCCGCCCACTTTCCGCGGCCCCCCGGGGCAGCGAGTACGCGGTGCTGTCGCGGCAAGTCCGGCAGGCGGGTCTGCTGGCGCGGCGGCCGCGGTACTACGCGTGGAAGATCGGCTTCACCGCGGCCGCGCTGGCGGCGGGCTGGGCCGCCTTCGCCCTGATCGGCAACTCCTGGTGGCAGCTCGCCGTGGCCGCGTTCCTGGCCGTCGTCTTCGGCCAGATCGGGTTCCTCGGGCACGACGCCGGGCACCGGCAGGTCTTCGCCACCCACCGGTCCAACTACGTTCTCGGCGTTCTGTGCGGCAACCTTGGAATCGGCCTCAGCTACGGCTGGTGGACCAGCAAGCACGCCCGGCATCATGCCCACCCCAACACCGAGGATGTCGATCCGGACGTCATGATCGGGCCGCTGGCTTTCTCCAGCGGGCGCGCGCAGGCCGGACGCGGCGTACAGCGGTTCTTCTTCCGCTTCCAGGCCTACCTGCTCGTTCCCCTGCTGTTCCTCGAAGCGATCAACCTGCACGTGGCCAGCATCAGCGCCCTGACCCAGCAGGCCCGGCAGCGCCGGGCCGATCAGCAGGGGGGGAGCGGCCGTCACTGGGGCTGGGAGACCGCCCTGCTCACCATCCATGTCGCCGCTTACCTGTCCGCCATTTTCCTGGTCCTCTCACCGCTGCGGGCAGTGGTCTTCATCCTGGTCCAGCAGGGACTGTTCGGCTTCTACCTGGGCTGCTCGTTCGCCCCGAACCACAAGGGGATGCCAGTCCTCGCGGCCTCGGACAACGTCGACTTCTTGCGCCGTCAGGTACTCACCTCCCGCAACGTCCGGGGCGGCCGGCTCACCGACTTCGCGCTGGGGGGACTGAACTACCAGATCGAGCATCACCTGTTCCCGTCCATGCCCCGGCCCAGCCTGCGGCGGGCGCAGCCCCTGATCGAGGCGTTCTGCGCCGAACACGAGATCCCGTACTGCCAGGCCAGCTTGTTCGGCTCGTACGGCCAGGCGCTCCGGCACCTCAACGCGATCGGCAGGCTGACCCGGCGGCCGGCGCGGGGCTCAGCCGAGCTCGTCTGAGAGACGGACGAAGCGGTATCCGGCCGCCATCAGGTGCGGGACCGCGGCGGCTATGCCCCGGGCGGTGCCGCGGCCGGGGTGGTTCATGTGGCCGAGCACGATCGAGCCGCCGGGGGCGGCGGTGACGGTGCTGCG
>DASWVA010000532.1:0-10986 GCA_036401415.1 Streptosporangiaceae bacterium | reverse complement strand
CCAGCGTGAACCGGAACGCCTGGGCGGCGTGCCGCCGCACGAACTCCGACCGCCGGCCCACGGTCAGGTACACCGCCAGCGGCGCCAGCAGCCAGAGAGCCAGCGCTGCCGCATAGCTCACGGTCGCCCACCGCTCATATTCAGGCTGAACGCCGGGGGCGGCCCTGGCCGGCCCGGCCGGCGTCGCGCCGCCCCGCGTCCCGCCCGTGTCCGGCTCATCCGCCAGCAGCGTGGGCTGCGCGGGCCGGGGTTCATCCAGCGCCCGGTCCTCGGGGGGCTCCTGCAGCCCCCATGCCGAAAGGGACGCCCGGCCAGCCCCTGAATTCGTCATCCCGTCCCTCGCCGAGAGTCACCACCCCGAGGTTAGCTCGTTCCCGCATGCCGGGCCACATGGATAACTCGGTGACGAAGTCGATGAGTTCCTCGACCCGGCCGAGCAGTTCGGGCTCCAGGTCGGCGAACGTGCGCACCGAGCCGAGGATGCGCTGCCACGCCGCGGCCGTGCTGCCGGTCCAGCCGATGGCCGCCAGCACGCCTTCCTTCCACGGCTGGCCGCGGGGCACGTCCGGCCAGTACGGGATGCCGACCACGGACGGCTTCACCGCCTGCCAGATGTCGATGTACGGGTGGCCGACGATGAGCAGGTCCGGCCGGGCCAGGCCGGCCGCGATCCGGCTCTCTTTCGAGCCCGGCACCAGGTGGTCGACGAGTACGCCCAGCCGCCGGCCCGGTCCGGGCGGGGACACGGCCAGGATGTCCGGCAGGTGGTCCACGCCCTCCAGGTACTCGACCACCACGCCGACGTCGCGCAGGTCGTCGCCCCAGATTCTCTCGACCAGCTCGGCGTCGTGCCGGCCTTCGACGTAGATGCGGCTCGCGCGGGCCACCCGGGCCCGGGCCTGCGGGGCCGCCACCGACCCGGATGCGGTGCGGGTGGGCCTGGCCGGTACCGGCGGCCCGGCCGCGGCCGGGCGGACCAGGGTGACCGGCCGGCCTTCGAACCGGAACGCCGCCGGGTTGAGCGGGAACACGCGCCGCTTGCCGTGCCGGTCCTCCAGCGTGACCGCGCCCTTGTCGCAGGCCACCACGGCGCCGCAGAACCGTCCTTCGATATCTTCGACGACCAGCCCGGGCTCGGCTTCCACCTGCGGAATCTGGGGGCGCCGGCGCCGCCCGGCGGCGAGCACATCGCCGCCGTAGTCGTGGCTTCGCATGCCCGGACCGTACCGGATCGTCCCCTGGACCGGGTGGAACGCCACGCTGGGCGGCCGTGTCCGGCCCACCAGGCGTTAGCTTTTCCCGTCCGGGTCATCCTCCGCGAGCCCTCCCCGTTGCCACTGGACATCACGCCGGTCCTGCGGGGCAATAGACTTGGCACTCGGGAAGCGTGAGTGCCAGGGAGGTGAACACGTGCTGGACGATCGCAAGCTGGCGGTCCTGCGCGCCATCGTGGAGGATTACGTGTCCACCAACGAGCCGGTGGGGTCGAAGTCACTGGTGGACCGGCACAACCTGGACGTGTCCCCGGCGACGATCCGCAACGACATGGCCGTGCTGGAAGAGCAGGGGTACATCACCCAGCCGCACACCAGCGCGGGCCGGGTGCCGACCGACAAGGGCTACCGGCTGTTCGTGGACCGGCTGTCGCACATGAAGCCGCTGTCCTCGGCCGACCGCCGGGCCATCCAGACCTACCTGGCCCAGGCTTACGGGCTTGACGACGTGGTCATGCGCACGGTCCGGCTGCTGGCCCAGCTCACCCGCCAGGTCGCCGTGGTCCAGTACCCGTCGCTGACCCGCGCGGTGGTCCGGCACATCGAGCTGGTCCGGCTGGCCCCCGAGAAGCTGCTGGTCGTGCTGATCACCGACACCGGCCGGGTCGAGCAGCGGATGGTCGACCTGCCCGAACGGAGCGAGGACGACGACATCGCGCACCTGCGCGCGCTGCTGAACGCCAGCCTGGACGGGCGGCGGCTGACCGAGGCGGTCGCGATCGTGGCCGGCCTGACCGAGAGCGTGCCGCCCGCCGGGCGGGCCAACGCGGCCGCCGTGTTCTCGGTGATCATGGCCAACCTGGTCGAGCGGAACGAGGAGCGGATCGTCCTCGGCGGTACCGCCAACCTGGCCGCGCCCGACTTCTCCCAGGGCCTGCGGGAAGTCCTCCAGGCCCTTGAGGAGCAGGTCGTGCTGATGCGGGTGCTCGGCAACGCGAGCGATGAGTCACTGCTGTCGGTGATGATCGGCCGGGAGAATCCGGTCGAAGGACTGCAGACCACGTCGCTGGTGTCCAGCGGCTACGGTTCCGGCGGTGAGACGCTGGCCAAGCTGGCCGTGCTGGGCCCGACACGGATGGATTACCCCGGGACGATGGGAGCGGTAAGTGCGGTGGCACGGTATGTCGGCGAAATCCTGATGGAGAGCTAGTGGCGACCGAGTATTACTCCGTCCTCGGGGTCCGGCGCGAGGCAGCGCCGGAGGAGATCAAGAGGGCATACCGGCGGCTGGCCCGGGAACTCCATCCCGACGTCAACCCGGATCCGCAGACCCAGGAGCGGTTCAAGGAGATCACCCAGGCGTACGAGGTGCTCTCCGACCCGGAGAAGCGCCAGATGTACGACATGGGCGCTGACCCGTTCGCCCGGGCCGACGCGGGCCCGGCCGGGGCCGGCGGGTTCGGCCCCGGGTTCCCGTTCAGCGACATCATGGACGCGTTCTTCGGGGCGGGGGGCGCCGCCGCCGGCACGGCACGCGGCCCGCGCAGCCGCGCCCGCCGTGGCCGCAACGCCACCATCCGGGTCGAGCTGGACCTGTCCGAGTGCGCGTTCGGCGCCACCCGGGAGCTGACCGTGGACACCGCCGTGGTCTGCCCGACCTGCTCCGGCGAGGGCACCGCGCCCGGTACCCACCCGGAGACCTGCGACGTCTGCGGTGGCCGCGGTGAGATCAGCCAGGTCGCCCGCTCGTTCCTGGGCCAGGTCGTGACGTCCCGGCCGTGCCCGCGCTGCGGTGGCTTCGGCACGCTGCTGCCCCGGCCCTGCCCGGAGTGCGACGGTGACGGCCGGGTCCGCACCCGGCGCACGATCAAAGTCCGGATCCCGGCCGGGGTCGAGGATGGCACGCACATCCAGCTGGCCGGGGAAGGCGAGGTCGGCCCGGGTGGCGGCCCGCCCGGCGACCTGTTCCTGGAGATCGCCCAGCGGCCGCACGCCATCTTCGAGCGCCAGGGCGACGACCTGCACTGCACGGTCACGATCCCGATGGTGGCGGCCGCGCTGGGGGCGACCCTCAACGTCGAGAGCCTGGACGGCCCGGCCGACATCGACATCCGGCCGGGCACCCAGTCGGGTCAGATCATCCCGCTCTACAGCCACGGCATACAGCACCTGAACAGCTCGGGCCGCGGCGACCTGATCATCCACGTCACCGTGGAGACCCCGGCCCGGCTCGATCCCGAGCAGGAGAAGCTGCTGCGCGAGCTGGCCAAGATGCGCGGGGAGGAGTCACCTCCAGGCAAATTCTCGCCCGGTAACCATGGCTTCTTCTCCCGGCTCCGCGACGCCTTCAACGGCCGTTAGGTGACCGCGCCGGTCTTCCTGGCCGCGGCGAAGGATCTGGCCGCGGACGAGATCGCGCTGACCGGCGCCGAGGGGCGGCACGCCGCGACCGTGCGCCGGATCCGGCCGGGGGAGCGCGTCGACGTGGCCGACGGGGCTGGCCTGGTCGCCGAGTGCGTGGTCACCGACGTCGGTCCCGCGCAGGTCGGCCTGCGGGTCCAAGCCCGGCGCGAAGTGCCCGTGCCCGACCCGCGGATCGTGGTCGTGCAGGCGCTGCCCAAGGGCGACCGGGCCGAGCTGGCCGTGGAAACCATGACCGAGGTCGGCGTGGACGTGATCGTGCCCTGGTCCGCGGAGCGCTGTGTGGCCCGCTGGCCGGCCGGGGATCGCGCCGCCCGGGCCCTCGGGCGCTGGCGTTCGGCCGCGCGGGAGGCGGCCAAGCAGGCCCGGCGGGCCCGTCTCCCGGAAGTCACGGAGCTCGCGTCCACCGCGGCGGTGACGGCCCGCCTCAGGTCCGCGGCCCGCGCCGTGGTGCTGGAGCCGGGGGTGGACCAGGCGCTGTCCCGCCTTGATCTGCCCATCTACGGCGACATCGTGGTGGTGGCCGGTCCCGAGGGCGGCCTCAGCCCGGCCGAGCTGACCGCGTTCACCAGCGCCGGCGCCGTCCCGGTCCGCCTGGGCGAATCGGTGCTGCGTACCTCCACCGCGGGCGCCGCGGCCACCGCCGTACTGATGGCCCGCACCGGTCGCTGGTAGGCCTGGGCCGCCAGCCTCAGCAGCCGGGGTGGGGGTGGCGCCGGCAGCCGCGGGCGGTGGTGAACCCCTTACTCCACGGCGACCCGGAGCCGGTGCTGGTGCTCGTGCTGGTCGCGGACGGGGTCGCGCTGCCCGCCGGTGCGGAGGACGACGGGCTGGCCGAGGGGGTGGGCGACGCCGTGGGCGTGACCGCCGGCTTGTAGACCTGGGCGCTGGTCTGGGTGGGGACCGGGATCACCGGCGCCAGCTGCGACGCCGACGCCGACGACGCCGACGCGGTGCCCGGCGGAGTCGGCCCGGGGAGGTGGCACGGATTGGTCCCGGCCAGGTGCGTGCTGTCGGTGGTCCCGTCGCCGCCCCCGGACGGTGCGCCCAAGGTCCCGGTCGGCGTCGGGTCCGACGATCCGGTCGGGGTGGTGGGCGACTCGGTGGGTGAGGCCGGAGCGGTCGTCGGCGCGGCCACCGGCGGACTGCTCACGGGGGACACGGCCGGCGTCGCCTCGGGCGAGCTGCCCCTGGTCGGCGTGGCCAGCACCGAAGGTACCGGCTTGGCCTGGTTGGTGCAGGTCGGGCCCGGGCTCGGGCTGGCGGTCGCCGTGGCGCCAGCGTGCGTCCCGGCCGGGTGGTTACCGTTCGGGGCCTGCTGGCCGGTGCCGTAACCGCTGCCACCGCCGTGCCCGGTCACTGAGGTCGTGCGGCCCGTGCCGGACGAGCCCATGCTGGTGATCGCGTGCCGTAGCCCGGGCACGGCCGCAGCCGTCCCGGCGAAGATGCACACCGCGGCCAGGGCCAGCACCGGCCGCAGCCACACCAGGCCCGGCCGCGCCCCGGCCGGGCGCCGGGCACCGTCATGCTCCCCGCGGGAGCGCCCCGGGAAAGGGATCCGGCGAGTCTGGACCACCACCCAGTCCGCGGCCTCAGCGGCCAGGTGCCGCAGGTGCAGGCCGTACCGCTCCGCGTCCACGCGGAGGCCGCCCCACCACGGGGCGGAGGATCGCGACCTCAGCTGCGCGTGGATCTGGCTCAGGCCATCCTGCGCAGGCATCAGCCGGGCCGCTTCGGCGTGCAGTTCACGCCTGAGCCGCCAGGCCAGGTCGTCGTCGGACGAAGTCATAGTGGTCGTTCTCCGGTCATGCAGTCTGCTCCAGGACCGCCCGGAGGGATGACATCCCCCGCGCAGTGTGACTCTTGACCGCACCCTTGCTGATGCCCATCATCTCGGCGATCTGGGCCTCTGACATGTCGGCATAATAACGGAGGACGAGCGCCTGTCGTTGCCGGTCAGGCAGCCCTCGCAGCGCTGAGATCACTTCGCTGCGCTCCAGCAGGATGATCGCGCCCTGCTCGGCACTCGGCATGTCCGGCGCGGGCTTGGGCGCGTTCCGGTCCACCACGCTGCGGTGCCGCAGCACCGAGCGGGCCCGGTTCACGACCGCCTGCTTCAGATAGGACAGTGCCTTGTCCTCCTGCCGGAGCCGGTGCCAGCCGTCGTGCATGGCGATGAAGCACTCCTGCACCACTTCCTCCGCCGTCGGCTCGTCCCGGACCAGCAGGCCTGCCAGCCGGACCAGCGAACGGTAGTGGTTACTGTAGAGCTGGGTCACCGCTTGATCAGCAGTTATATCCAGCCTCGCGGGTGCCGCTCCCACCACGGCGCCGGCCACCAGGGTCTCGGTCACAGCTGTAGGACGCGCATGGCCCCGGGCTGGTTCACCCGCAGCCATAGAAGATTTTCACCGCCGAGTTCCCGCCCATCTCGATCTTCAGACAGCGATGACTGCCCAACTAGCCCACCCCACCCGAGTTGGCGAATCCCGTGGCCGCCCCCAGCGCCTCCCCGACGCCCGGCGACCAGCGATCCGCAGGCGTATTGTGCCACTCCCCGACGCCGCGGAAGCGGCCGTTCTCGGGACTGTCACGAAATCGCCCGGATCGCATTGCCAGCCTATCTGCGAGGCTCGGCCGAGAACACAGCCAGAACAGATTCGGGGCCTCAACCACCGGGGACTCGGGACCTTGGTCCCTAACGGGACATATCGGAAGGCGGAGCCATCTCAGCCCGGCGCCGGGCGGCGGACCTGCGATGACGGTGCGCACGGCCGCCCGGCGCTAAGATCCCACCGTGGCTGACTGTCTGTTCTGCGGCATCGCGGCCGGCGAGATACCGGCCAGGACTGTCGGTGAGAGTTCGCGGGCTGTTGCCTTCCGCGACATCGACCCGCAAGCTCCCACCCATGTGCTGGTCATCCCGCGCGAGCACTACCCGAATCTGGCCTCGATCGCCGCGGCCGGTGACGGCCTGCTCGACGAACTGGCCACGCTGGCCAGCCAGGTGGCTGCGGATGAGGGCACGGCCGGCTCGGGGTACCGGGTGGTGTTCAATACCGGCCTGGACGCGGGCCAGACCGTCGACCACGTGCACGCGCACGTGCTGGGCGGCCGCCGCCTGGAATGGCCGCCCGGTTGACGCCCCGGTGACGGTCGGCGGTCGGCGGTCGGTCCTGGCGGATACGATGGGGCCGAGCCTGGTAAAACGAGTCCAGCGGCCGATCCGCCGGACGTCCGAAAGCGAATAATTGACAGACATCTCAGATAATGTCCGCGGTGGCGGTCCCACCGCCGGCGGCGGCGGGCGGTCCCAGGTCAGGATCGTGATCCCGGCCGAACGCTCGATGGTCAGCCTGCTCGGATCGCGCGATGAACTGCTCCAGGTCATAGAGCGCGAGTTCGCGGCTGATATCCACGTGCGCGGCAACGAGATCACCGTGACCGGAGGCGCCGAGGAGATCGCGCTGGTCGCCGGCCTGTTCTCCGAACTCCTGGAGTTGCTGGCCAGCGGGACCGAGCTGTCCCCGGACGCGGTGGAACGGGCGGCCGGCATGCTGCGCCGCGAGCGCGGCGTGCGCCCGGCCGAGGTGCTGACCCTGGACATCCTGTCCTCCCGCGGCCGCACCATCCGGCCCAAAACGCTCAACCAGAAGCGGTACGTGGATGCGATCGACCACCACACAATCGTGTTCGCGATCGGCCCGGCCGGCACCGGTAAGACCTACCTGGCCATGGCCAAGGCGGTCAAGGCGCTGCAGGCCAAGGAGGTCAACCGGATCATCCTGACCCGGCCCGCGGTTGAGGCGGGAGAGCGGCTCGGTTTCCTGCCCGGCACCCTCTACGAAAAGATCGACCCGTACCTGCGGCCGCTCTACGACGCCCTGCACGACATGCTCGATCCTGACTCGATCCCGCGCCTGATGGCGGCGGGCACGATCGAGGTGGCGCCACTGGCCTACATGCGGGGCCGTACGCTCAATGACTCGTTCATCATCCTGGACGAGGCGCAGAACACCTCGGCCGAGCAGATGAAGATGTTCCTCACCCGGCTCGGCTTCGGCTCCCAGGTGGTGGTCACCGGCGACGTGACCCAGGTCGACCTGCCTTCTGGCCAGACCAGCGGCCTGCGGGTGGTGCAGGACATCCTGGACGGGGTCTCCGGCATTCACTTCGCCAGGCTGACCAGCCAGGACGTGGTCCGGCACCGGCTGGTGGGTGAGATCGTGGATGCTTACGAACGCTACGACGCCCGGCAGCTCGACGCTGAGGAAGCGGCGGCCAGCGGTAACCGGCGCCCGCCCGGTGCCCGCAGCGGCCCCAGGGCCACACGCGGAGGGGGGAAGCGCGGCCAGTGACCGCGCATGCCTGGTGAGCATCGACATCGCCAACGAGTCCGGTGCCGTGGTGGACGAGGTCGCGCTGGCCTCGATCGCCCGTTACGCCCTCGACGAGCTGCACATCCACCCGCTGGCCGAGCTGTCCGTGCTGCTGGTGGACGAGAAGGCCATGACCGAGCTGCACGAGCGCTGGATGGGCGAGCCCGGTCCGACCGACGTGCTCTCCTTCCCGATGGACGAGCTGCGCCCGCCGCACCTGGGCGGGGTCAACGCCGGCCGGGCGGGGGCCGAGGAGCCGGGGCCCGATCCGGGCCTGCTCGGGGACGTGGTGCTCTGCCCGCAGGTCGCGGCCACCCAGGCCCGCGAGGCGGGCCACAGCACGCAGGCCGAACTGGAGTTGCTGGCCGTGCACGGCATCTTGCACCTGCTGGGCTTCGACCACGCCGAGCCGGACGAGAAGGCCGAGATGTTTGGCCTGCAGGACCGGCTGCTGGCGTCCTGGCGTTCCGGCCGGGACGACTCCGAGGTCCGCGCTGACGAGCAGGCCGGGAAGCGGGAAGGTTAGGGGTATGTCCCCCCAGGGCTGGCTGATCGCCGCCGCGATAGTGCTCGTGCTGATGGCAGGCTGGTGGGCCAGCGCCGAAGCCACCCTGGCCCGGCTGGCCGCGATGGGTGCCGAGCAGCTGGCCGGCTCCGGCCGCCCAGCGTCCCGGCGGCTGCGCGCGGTTTTCGCCGACCTGCCCCGCTACCTCAACATCCTGCTGCTGCTCCGGGTCATCTGCGAGACGTCGGCCACCGTGCTGGTGGTGGCGGCGTTCGTGCACTGGTTCGGCGCGGGCTGGAAGGGCTTCCTGATCGCGCTGGCCGTCATGGTCTTGGTCGGGTACCTGGTGGTCGGGGTCAGCCCGGTGCCGCTGGGCCGCGGGGGCGCCGAGCGGGTGGCCCTCGGCGCGGCCACCGTGCTCACCCGCGGCCACGGTGCCACGGCCGGCCCGCTGGCCGGCAAGTCCGAGTTGCGCGGGCTGGTCGACTTCCTCGAGCAGCGCAGTGTCATCGAGCCCGGCGAGCGCGAGATGGTGCGGTCGGTGTTCGAGCTGGGCGACACGATCGTCCGCGAGGTGATGGTGCCGCGCACCGAGATGGTGTTCATCGACCGGGACAAGTCCGTGGAGCACGCGCTGACGCTGCACCTGCGCAGCGGGTTCTCCCGGATCCCGGTGGCGGGCGAGAACGAGGACGACGTGGTGGGTATCGCCTACCTCAAGGACATCGTGGCCTGGACCCACGAGCGCCCGGACGCCGGCGCCACCCCGGTCACCGAGGTCATGCGGACGGCCACCTACGTCCCGGACAGCAAGCCGATCGACGAGATGCTGCGCCAGATGCAGTCCCAGCAGATCCACGTGGCGATCGTGATCGATGAGTACGGCGGCACCGCGGGCCTGGTCACCATCGAGGACATCCTGGAGGAGATCGTCGGCGAGATCACCGACGAGTACGACCAGGAGCGGCCGCCGGTGGAGTGGCTTTCCCCGGACGTGGCCCGGGTCGCCGCCCGCCTGTCGGTGGACGAGCTGGCCGAGATGTTCGGCGCCAGCATCGAGGCCGAGGACGTGGAGACCGTGGGTGGCCTGCTGGCCCACGCGCTCGGCCGGGTACCGATCGCGGGGTCCGAAGGCGCGGTCGGCGGCCTGCGGCTGACCGCCGAGAACCTGTCCGGCCGCCGCAACCGCATCGGTACCGTGCTCGTCGAGCGGGTACCCGAGACCGCCGAGCAGGAAGACGAAGCCGAACGGTCCGCCTTCTGATGGTTCCGGCCGCCTAAACTCGGGCTCGTGAGTGACGTGGAACTGAGTCCCGAGGACCTGAAGATCATTACGCTGGCCCGTTCCACCCGGGCCCGGGTGGCGTCCGCTGAGGGGGCGGCCGTCCGGGACGAGACCGGCCGCACCTACGCGGCCGCGGCCGTGGCGCTGCCCTCGCTGCAGCTGTCCGCGCTCCGGCTGGCCGTGGCCATGGCGGTCTCCAGCGGCGCGGCCGCGCTGGAAGCGGCCGCCCTGGTTAGTGACGTAGACCAGCCCGATCCCGGCGACCTGGCGGCCGTGCGCGACCTCGGGCCGGCCGCGACCCTGTTCCTGGCTGCCCTCGACGGCACGCTGCGCCACGCGCTGCGGCCCTGAGCCGCCACCATGCCAGAGACTCATTCCACCCCACCCGGCCAGCCTCGTCCCGCAGGCACCCCCGCGGGCTTCAGGTCCGGATTCGTGGCGTTCGCCGGGCGGCCCAACGTGGGCAAGTCCACCCTGACCAACGCGCTGGTCGGCACCAAGGTGGCCATCACCAGCAGCCGCCCGCAGACCACCCGGCGGGTCATCCGGGGCATCGTGCACCGGCCGGACGCCCAGCTGATCCTGGTCGACACGCCCGGCCTGCACAAGCCGCGCACGCTGCTGGGGGAGCGGCTGGACAGCCTGGTCCGTTCCACCCTGACCGAGGTCGATGTGATCGGCTTCTGCGTGCCGGCCGGTGATCCGGTCGGGCCCGGCGACCGCTACCTGGCCCGCGAGCTGGCCACGATCAGGACCACCCCGGTCGTTGCCATCGTGACCAAGACCGACGAAGTCCCTCCCGACCGCGTGCTCGCCCAGCTCACGGCGGTCGCTGAGCTGGGGGACTGGGCCGACGTGGTGCCGGTGTCCGCGGTCACCGGGTACAACCTCAAGGTGCTGGCTGACGTGCTGGTATCCCACTTGCCGGAGGGTGTCCCGTTGTACCCCGACGGCGAGCTGACCGACGAGCCGGAAACCTTCATGGTGGCCGAGCTGATCCGCGAGGCCGCCCTGGAAGGGGTGCGTGAGGAACTCCCGCACTCCATCGCGGTGGTGATCGAGGAGATGAAGCCGCGCGCCGGGCAGGAGGACCTCACCGACGTCTACGCCGAGATGTACGTTGAGCGCCCCAGCCAGAAGGCCATCGTCATCGGCACCAAGGGCGCCCGCCTCAAGGACGTC
>DASWVA010000531.1:0-4029 GCA_036401415.1 Streptosporangiaceae bacterium | reverse complement strand
GCGAACCCGATCGCGTCCAGCAGGGTGGTCTTGCCCGCGCCGGTCTCGCCGTGCAGCAGGAACAGGCCCGAGTCGGCCAGCGCGCCGAAGTCGACCTCGGCGGTGCCGCCGAACGCGCCGAACGCCGTGACCTCGAGCCGGTGCGGCCGCATCAGGCTTCGCCCTCGGCCCGGCGGGCCACGTCGAACGCGGTGGTCAGCAGGGCCCGCTCCCCCGCGGTGACCGGGCTGTTCCGCACGTGGGCCACGAACTCGGCCGCGATGGCCAGGTCGTCGCGGCCCGCGACCCGGGACCGGTACGAGCCGCCGGCGGCCTGCGCGCCGTCGGGTTCGAAGGTCAGCACCAGGACGTGCGGGAAGCGCCGGCGGAGCTGATCCATCGCGCCTTCGGGCCGGGCGGTGTCGGTCAGCGCCACGGACACGAAGTCGTCCTCGTTCGGCGTGTAGGCCGCCAAAGTGAGCAGGTCGGCCAGCTGGCCGCGGAGCACGCTGAGGCGCCGGAACTGCGGGGCGGGTACCCGTTCGGCCCGCACGTTCCCGCGGGCGTCGAGGTCGACCAGCCACGAGCCCTTGGCCTGGCGGGCCTCGGAGAACGAGTACGGCAGCGGCGAACCGCTGTAGCGCAGCCGCTCGGTCAGGGTCTGCGGCCCGTGCAGGTGCCCCAGGGCGGCGTAACTGAACCCGTCGAACAGCGCGGCCGGGACCTGGCCGACCCCGCCCATGGAAATGTCCCGCTCGGATTCGCTGGCCGCGCCGCCGGCCACCCAGGCGTGGGCCAGCACCACCGAGCGGGGGCCGCCGCGGGCGGCCAGGTCGGCCCGGATGCTCGCCGTCGCGCGGGTCAGGACGCCCTGGTGCCCGCGGGGTACCTCGCCGGCGGTATCCCCCGGGCCGGGGGGCAGGTCGTGGCGGACGGCGTCGGGTTCCAGGAAGGGGACACCGTAGACGGCGACCGGGCCGTGCCCGTCCTCCAGCAGCACCGGCTGGGCCAGCGCGCCGGCCCGGGTGCGCAGGTGGACCCCGGCCGCGTCGACCAGGGAACTGGCGAAGCCGAGCCGCCGGGCCGAGTCGTGGTTGCCGCTGATCACGACGACGCGGGCCCCCGCGTCCCGCAGCCGGGCCAGGCCGTCCTCGCACAGCGCCACCGCGTCCACGGGCGGGATGGCCCGGTCGTACACGTCGCCGGCGACGAGCACCGCGTCGATCCGCTCCGATCTGACCGTATCGACCAGGTGGTCGAGGTAGGCGGCCTGAGCCGGGCGCAGGTCGGCCCGGTGCAGGGTGCGGCCGAGGTGCCAGTCGGACGTGTGCAGCATCCGCATGTCCCCGGACCCTAGCGGCCAGGTCTGACAACCGCAGCGCGACACACCCAGCGCGCAGGGTGATTTGCCCGGTTTCACCGGCGCCGCGCCCGGCGCCGGGAGATAACCGGGGGAATTTCGGGAGCCCGGCGATTATTGTTAGTTAGCGAAACCATGAGACTGGCAAACATTCTGCGACGTCCAGGCCGAGGTGGGCACCCGGCGCGGGAGTCCGAAGCAGAGCACACACGGGGGCCCGGCACACCGAAGGACCGGTGGCTCCGGCGGCTGACCGGCTACTGCTGGCGATACCGCCGTAACTTTCTGCTCGCGCTGACCGGCGCGGTCGTGGCCACCGTCTTCACCGCGGTCATCCCGCTGCTGCAGCGGAGCATCGTGGACAACGTGATCGTGACCCGCAGGGACTCGATCTGGCCGCTGGCCATCACCTTGCTGGCCGTCGCGGTCGCGAACTTCGGGTTCACGTTCATGCGCCGCTGGGCCGGCGGGCGCCTGTCGCTCGACGTCCAGCACGACCTGCGGACCGAGATGCTCAGCGCGCTGTCCCGGCTGGACGGGGCCCGGCAGGACGAGATCCACACCGGGCAGTTGGTCAGCCGGTCGATCTCCGACATCAACATGATCCAGTCGCTGCTGTCCTTCCTGCCCATCACCTTGGGCAGCGCGCTGCTGTTCGTGGCCTCCATCGCCATCATGGCGTTCCTGTCGCCGCTGCTGACCCTGGTGGCGCTGGCGGTGGCCCCGGCGCTGTGGTTCATCGCGCTGCGGTCGCGGCGCAAGCTGTTCCCGGCCAGCTGGCACGCCCAGCAGCAGGCCGGTGAGGTCGCCGCGATCGTGGATGAGACGGTCGGCGGGGTCCGGGTGGTCAAAGGCTTCGGCCAGGAAACCCAGGAAGTCGAGCGGATGGAGGGGGCGAGCGGCGCCCTGTACTCCTCGCGCGTCCGGCTGGCCCGGCTGATGGCCCGGTTCAACCCGGCGCTGGAGGCGGTACCCGCACTTGGGCAGGTCGGCGTGCTGGCCCTGGGCGGCTGGCTGGCCATCCACGGCAACATCACGCTCGGCACGTTCCTGGCCTTCTCCAGCTACCTGGCCCAGATGTCCGGGCCGGTCCGGATGCTGACCGCGCTGGTCACCATCGGGCAGGAGGCGCGGGCCAGCGTGATCCGGGTCCTGGAGGTCATCGACTCGCGCCCGGTCATCTCCGACCGGCCCGGCGCGCAGGCGCTGCCGGCCGACGCGGCCGGCATCGAGTTCGACGACGTGCGGTTCGGCTACGTGCCGTCCGAGCCGGTGCTACGGGGCCTGTCGCTGCGGGTGGCGCCGGGCGAGACCATGGCCGTGGTCGGCACCTCGGGGTCCGGCAAGTCCACGCTGTCCCTGCTGCTGCCCCGGTTCTACGACGTGAGCGGCGGCGCGATCCGGGCCGGCGGGCACGACATCCGCGACGTGACCGAGGATTCGCTGCGGGCCTCGATCGGCCTGGTCATGGAGGAGAGCTTCCTGTTCTCCGACACCGTGCGGGCCAACATCGCCTACGGGCGGCCGGACGCCACCGAGGAGCAGGTGCTCGCGGCCGCGCGGGCGGCCGAGGCGGACGAGTTCATCTCCGAGCTGCCGGACGGCTACAGCACCGTGGTCGGTGAGCAGGGCCTGACCCTGTCCGGCGGCCAGCGGCAGCGGGTGGCGCTGGCCCGGGCGCTGATCACCGACCCCCGGCTGCTGCTGCTGGACGACGCCACCTCGGCCATCGACCCGCGGCTGGAAGCCGAGATCCACGCCACCCTGCACCGGGTCATGCAGGGCCGGACCACGCTGCTGATCGCGCACCGGCGGTCCACGCTCAACCTGGCCGACCGGATCGCGGTGCTGGACGGCGGCCGGGTGGCCGACGTGGGCACCCAGGAGGAGCTGGCCGAGCGGTCACCGCTGTTCCGGCTGCTGCTGTCCGGCCCCGGCGACGACGTCGAAGGCGTCGACGCCGGCGAGCTGGCCTACTACGAGAACCCGGCGCCGGACGCGGCCCCGGCGGGCGGGGTAACGCCGGAGCTGTGGGACAAGTCCAAGGCCCCGGCCGGGGTGGTCCGGGCCGACCGCCAGGCCGGCGCCGCGAGCGGCCACGGGTTCAACGGGGCCCTGGCCAGCGCGCCGCCCACCCCCCAGCTGCTGGCCCAGGTCGGCGCGCTGCCGCCCGCTCGCGACGTGCCGCACGTGGATCAGGCGTCGGCCCGGGCCGGGGACCGGCACTTCACCCTCCGCCGCCTGCTGAAGCCACTGGCCGTGGCCATGCTGGCCGGGCTGATCCTGGACGGCCTGGACGCGCTGGCCACGCTGGCGCTCCCGGCCCTGGTCCGCAACGGCATCGACAATGGCGTCGAGAACAAGGCGTTCGGCGCGATCGTGCTGGTGTCGGTGATCGGGCTGGCCATCACCGGCGCCGACTGGATCGTCAACATCGCCGAGACCCTGGTCGTGGGGCGCAACGGCGAGCGGCTGCTCTACACCCTGCGGGTGAAGATCTTCGCCCAGCTGCAGCGGCTGGGCCTGGACTTCTACGAGCGGGAGCTGGCCGGGCGGATCATGACCCGGATGACCACCGACGTGGACGCGCTGTCCTCGTTCTTCCAGACCGGCCTGGTCACCATGGTCAGCTCGCTGCTGACGTTCTTCGGCGTGCTGATCGCGATGCTGATCATCAACGTCGAGCTCGG
>DASWVA010000530.1:0-2063 GCA_036401415.1 Streptosporangiaceae bacterium | reverse complement strand
GAGCGGGCCGACCCCTGATCGGCGGATAACAACCCCACCTGCGTAATCGGTGGGTATACCCTGATGGTTAGTCGCTCACACGTAATTGTGTGTGTGGTATCTGTCACGGCATGAAGTCGCTCGATCCACGGGGTTCAGGCTTGACGTTTCGGCGTAGAAGAGCAATGCTGCGGAGCAGTCGTGATCCTGATAGTGGCGTATAGTTGACTAGCGGTGTGCCCTCTGGCTACACTGCTCATTTGCGCTGCACTCTGACGTCCTCGGCCTCCTCGTTCTCTTGCGGCTACGCCGCTGGACGTCTGGCGTGCGTGCGGTGATAGGTCCGCCACAAGTTCGGAAGGATCCCTGTTGGCAGCATCGCGCAGCGCCTCCGCTCATGATTCTCGCCGTGTTTCTTTTGCTCGCATCTCCGAACCGCTGACGGTTCCGGATCTGCTGGCCCTCCAGACCGAGTCGTTCGACTGGCTGCTGGGCAACGAAAAGTGGAAGAACCGGGTGGAGGCCGCCAAGGCGGCAGGGCGCAAGGATGTCCCTGAGCAGTCCGGGCTCGAGGAAATCTTCGAAGAGATAAGCCCCATCGAAGACTTCTCGGGAACCATGTCCCTCTCGTTCCGGGATCACCGGTTCGAGCCGCCGAAGTACTCCGCCGAGGAGTGCAAGGACAAGGACATGACCTACTCCGCCCCCATGTTCGTGACGGCGGAGTTCATCAACAACACCACCGGCGAGATCAAGAGCCAGACGGTCTTCATGGGGGATTTCCCCCTGATGTCCGCCAAGGGCACGTTCATCATCAACGGCACCGAGCGCGTGGTGGTCTCCCAGCTGGTCCGTTCCCCGGGCGTCTACTTCGACCGCCAGGTGGACAAGACCTCTGACAAGGACATCTACAGCTGCAAGGTGATCCCGTCCCGCGGGGCCTGGCTGGAGTTCGAGATCGACAAGCGGGATGCTGTCGGCGTCCGCATCGACCGCAAGCGCAAGCAGAGCGTCACCGTGCTGCTGAAGGCGCTGGGCTGGGACGACGCGCGCATCCTGGAGCGCTTCGGCGACTACGAGTCGATGCGCGCCACGCTGGAGAAGGACCACACCACCGGCCAGGACGAGGCACTGCTCGACATCTACCGCAAGCTGCGGCCGGGTGAGCCGCCGACGCGTGAGTCGGCGCAGGCGCTGCTGGAGAACCTGTACTTCAACGCCAAGCGCTACGACCTGGCCAAGGTCGGCCGGTACAAGATGAACCGCAAGCTCGGCCTGGACGTGGAGCTGCGGCAGGGCACGCTGACCGAGGACGACGTGGTCTCGACCATCGAGTACCTGGTCCGGCTGCACGCCGGTGAAGAGGAGCAGATGATCGGCGAGAAGTCGATCGTGCTCGAGACCGACGACATCGACCACTTCGGCAACCGGCGGCTGCGCACGGTCGGCGAGCTGATCCAGAACCAGGTCCGGCTGGGCCTGGCCCGGATGGAGCGCGTGGTCCGAGAGCGGATGACGACCCAGGACGTCGAGGCGATCACGCCGCAGACCCTGATCAACATCCGGCCGGTGGTCGCGTCCATCAAGGAGTTCTTCGGCACCAGCCAGCTCTCCCAGTTCATGGACCAGACCAACCCGCTGGCCGGCCTGACCCACAAGCGCCGCCTGTCGGCGCTGGGCCCGGGTGGCCTGTCCCGCGAGCGCGCCGGGTTCGAGGTCCGTGACGTGCACCCGTCCCACTACGGCCGGATGTGCCCGATCGAGACGCCGGAAGGCCCGAACATCGGCCTGATCGGGTCGCTGTCCTCCTACGCCCGGGTCAACGCGTTCGGGTTCGTGGAGACCCCGTACCGCAAGATCACCAACAGCAAGGTGACCGAGCAGATCGACTACCTGACCGCTGACGAGGAAGACCGTCACGTCATCGCCCAGGCCAACACGCCGCTGGAGCCGGACGGCTCGTTCACCGAGGACCGCGTGCTGGTCCGCCGGAAGGGCGGCGAGGTCGACCTGATCCGGCCGGACGAGGTCGACTACATCGACGTGTCCGCGCGCCAGATGGTGTCGGTGGCCACGGCCATGAT
>DASWVA010000529.1:0-2984 GCA_036401415.1 Streptosporangiaceae bacterium | reverse complement strand
GGCCGACGGCGGGACTAGTGTTCGTGCAGTGAGCACTGACCCGGCGCCTGTGAACCTGTACCTGGTGGTGGGCTACGACGGCTCCGCCCCCGCCACCCGCGCCCTGGACGCCGCCGTCCGGCTGCTGCAGGGCCGCGCCGGCCGCATCGAGGTGCTGTACGTCGCTCACCTGCCCTCGGCCGACTCGCTGTCGGCCGACGCCATCGGCGAGCTGCGGGCCGACTTCGACGACATCGCGCGCGAGCTGCGGGCCAACGCCGGCGACCAGCTCCGTGGCCACGAGGTCCAGTGGGAGTTCAGCTGGCGCGAAGGCCAGATCGCGGACCAGCTGATGGCCTACGCCACCGGCCTCGGCGACGCCCACCCCGGCGCCACCACGGTCATCGTGGTCGGCAGCTCATCGGCGGCCATGCACCGTATCGTCGGCTCGGCGGCCGTGACCCTGGCCCGCCGCTCGCCGGTACCCGTCGTGGTCGTGCCCTAGCCAGCCGTCAGGCATTTCTGCGCGGACCTGCAAAAGGCGCCGACCAGCCGGCTGCGTTCGCCGGCCCGGCTGGCCACCACGACGTGGCCCGGCTCGACGCCATACAGCGGGATCGTGGTCAGATCCGGGCGGATGCCGGTGTGCAGAGCGGCTGGGACGATGGCCACGGCCTCGCCGGCCGCGATGACCTCCAGCTTGTCCTCGATGGTGGCGACGGCCGGCCCGGCGGGGGCCGGGCCGCCGCCCGGCCGGGGGTCGATGCGCCAGTAGGCGTCCCATTCGGGGTCCGGGAAGCGCGGGATGGGCTCGTCGGCGATGTCGTCGAGCGTCACCGATTCCTTCCCGGCCAGCCGGTGGCCCACCGCCACCAGGAGCACTCGGGGCTCGTCGTACAAGATGGTCACGTGCAGCCCGTCGGTCCGGAGCGGCAGCCGGGTCACCACCGCGTCCACCCGGTGGCCGAGCAGGGCCTCGCGGGGCTCGTTCCACTGCAGGTGCAGCGTCTGCACTTCCGCGTCCGGGTACGTGCGGCGCAGGCTGCGCACGGCCGGGGTGATGATCAGGCCCGCGGAGTACCCGACGGTGATCCGGGCGGGCTGGGCGGCGGCCCGGGCGGCGGCCGCGGCCGCGGCGGCCGACCGCAGCAGCGCCCGCGCCCGGGGCAGGAAGACCTCACCCGCCTCGGTGAGGTCGGTGCCCTGCCGGGTCCGGTCCAGCAGGCGGACGCCGAGCTGGCCTTCCAGCTGGCGGATCTGCCGGCTGAGGGACGGCTGGGCGATGTGCAGCTCGGCCGCGGCCCGGCCGAAGTGCCGGTGACCGGCCACCGCGGTGAAGTACCGCACCAGCCGCAGGTCGAGATCCAGGTGGGCGGCCCGGGGACTCGGATCGGTCATGACTCCAGGGTAAGCCTCAACTCCCGGGGCAGACAGATTCGAAGCGGTTATGAACTGCACTGATACCCGAAACGTATGACGTGATCCGGAACAGGACTTGGACAGCGGCCCCGGCCCGTTCCTAACGTGGGGCCATGAGCAACGTTACGGAAGCCGAGACCACCGTCCGGCGCTTCTACGAGGCGCTGAGCACCGGCGACACCACGCTGATCGACCAGGCGCTGGCCCCGGGCTGGGAAGCGGTCCCGGCCCTGCGGACCGGCCCGGGACCGGCCGGCTGGAAGGCGAGCATCGCTCACCTGCGCGGCGTGTTCGCCGGCCTGGCCGTCACCATCGAGGACGTCGTGGTGTCCGGGGACACGGTGGCCGTGCGCTCGGTCAGCCGCGGCGTCCATACCGGCGAGTTGCTGGGCGTACCTGGCACCGGGCGGCAGATCGAGTTCCGGGCGTCAGACTTCCACCACCTGGTGGACGGGCGGATCGCCCGGACCTGGCACCTGGAGGACTACTTCGGGATCGCCGCCCAGCTCGGGCTCAAGTTCTCCTAGAACGGGCAGGCACATGACCCTGAACGGCAAGACGGCGGTGGTCACCGGCGCGGCGCGGGGAATCGGGTACGCGTACTGCCAGCGGCTCGCGGCCGACGGCGCCCACCTCGTCGCGGTCGACATCAACGACCCGTCGGACCGCATCAGAGAGCTCCCGGGCCCCGGCGAGAAGCTGGGGCTGGTGTGCGACGTCGGCCTGCCCGAGCAGATCGACGCGGTAGCGGCCACGGTCATCGAGCGCTTTGGCCGCTGCGACATCCTGGTCAACAACGCCGCGATCTTCCCGGCCACCGGGCTGGACCGCGTGACGGTGCCGGTGTGGCGGCGGGTCCAGGCGGTCAACGTCGAGGCGATCCTGCTCTTCGCCCAGGCGTTCGCGCCCGGGATGAGGGAGGCGGGCTGGGGGCGCATCGTCAACACCGGCTCCGGCAACACCCTGCTGCAGGTCCCGGACCTGGCCTACATGACCAGCAAGGGCAGCGTGCACGCGCTGACCAGGGCGCTCGCCAACGAACTGGGCACCAGCGGGATAACGGTCAACGCGATCGCGCCCAGTGTCGTGGCGACCGAGGGCTTCCTGGACCGGGCCAGGGCCGGCCAGGCCACCGCGGACGAGGTGCTGGCCCGGGTGTCGTCCATGCAGACGATCAAGCGCCCGTCGGTTCCCGCCGACCTGGGCCACGCGCTGGGGTTCCTGGTTTCGGCCGGGGCCGGCTTCATCACCGGCCAGATTCTGCACGTCGACGGCGGCCTGACCCGGACCGGAGCCTGAGCGGTTAGGCGGAGACGGGCCGGGTAGCACCAGGCTCGGCGGGGACGACGAAGGGACTCTGAGCATGTGGCTATTTCTCTCCCGGCGGCTGCGGATGTGGCTGCTGCTGGCCATCGCCCTGCCGCTGGCCCGGGCCCTCGTCCACCGGCTGGCGGTGGCCGCCGAGCACCGTGATCCGTCCACCAAGACCGCGAGGGCGCTGCACCAGGCCGATTCCGCGGTCACCTCAGTGTCCCAGCGGGCGGACCGCAAGCAGGGGCGCCGCAAGGCAAAGCGCTGACCGGCCG
>DASWVA010000528.1:0-11170 GCA_036401415.1 Streptosporangiaceae bacterium | reverse complement strand
CGCGGTACCGACCGCGATGAACTCGGCGATGTCGCTGCCGAACTCCTTCATCTCCACGTCCAGCCGGACACCGACGATCCCGTCCGCGCCGACCGCGTCCGCTTCGGCTTCCATGCGCGTCATGGCCAGCTCGCGGGCGTGATACATGGCCTGAGAGAGCACGTCCAGTTCCTGGTTCTTGCCCCAGCGGCCGATCTGCAGGCCCACGTGGTAGATCGAGGTGCCCAGCACCAGCCCCAGCGGGCGGAAGCCGACCTCCCGGACGAGCAGGAACTCGTTGACCGACAGGTCGGAGGTGAAAATGCTGCCCTTGCGGCCCGGCTGCAGCTCGTCCAGACGCCCCACCGCGTCCTGGGGCACCCCGGCCGCGCTGAGTCCTGCGGCCTCGGTGGTGTTCTGGTCCGTCATCGGAGTTCTCCTACCGTCAGATGCGCACCCGCGCGGCTTGCCTGCGCTGCGGGTCCAGGGATAGCACAGCAATGGTGGGTTCGGGCGGCGGGGTCTGGCCCGCCCGGCGGGAAAAGCGCACGATCGAAGTGCCGATGATCGTGCTTTCCACGATGTGGTCCCGGGCGCCTTCCTGCATGGGGCATTCGCGCTCGCTGACCCGCATCGTCATGTCGGCGATCACGACCCCCTCGGCACCGATGCGCCGCACGTCCCGTTCCAGCTGGACCCGGGCATCGTGGCGCCCCTCGTGCACCAGCTCGGTGTAACCGGAGACCTCGGCGTTACCTGAACTCCAGCGGGTCTGGCCCACGGTCCGCCAGTCGTCGTGCCGGGCCGCGATCGAGATGCCCAGGGCCAGGCCGGCGGGCACGAAGCCCCGGTTGATCAGCTTGGCGAAGTCCTGGCCGGACAGGTCCGAGGTGAACGGCTGCGGCAACGGCGGCGCACCCGGCGCCCGGACCGCGGTGCCGATCGCCTTGAACTCCAGGCCACCGGCGGGGAACGGGCCGATGGTCAGCTTGACGCCGACGATGCCGTGCCCGCCCAGGGCGGCGCATTCGGCGATCATCCGGTTGATCGCGGCGTGCCGCGCGTCGTACATCGCCCGCACCAGGGGGGCGAACGAGGACTGGCCGCCGCGGCTGGAGGTCTGAGTCACGCTCCGGGCCGGGCCGAGCGCGTACGAGCCGCCGTAGTAACCGGTCCATGCGCCCGCGCAGCCGTAGCCGCCGGTGTAGCCGATGTTGTAGACCGCGGCCCCGAGCACCTGCCCGACCGGTTCAAAGCCCACGCTCCGGATCGCGGTGAACTCATCAGCCGACAGGGCCGAACCCCAGGTGCCGCTCTGGCGGATCTCCGCCATCCGCGCGGCCGCGGCCGGCGGCAGCCCAGCCGAGCGCGGATCAAAAGTCACGACACACCCTTCTCACGAGTTCAAACATACCCGGCACGCCGTAGAACCCGGGCGAGACCCGCCCGGGGCTAACGGACGGGTCTGCTGGGCTACGCGGGCGAAGCATGCGTAGGCGGGCCTGGGGGGCTCAGCCCCCGAGGCGGTTAATCCTCGTCGCCGCCTTTGGCGTCCCATTCCTGGTTGCGCTGCTGGACCAGTTCCAGGGCGTGGCTGGCTTCCTCGGCGGTGGCGTAGGGCCCGAGCCGGTCCTTGCCGGGGCAGCCCACGTCGCCTTCGACCTGGTGGTGCTTGATGCAGTACCAGAAGTGCCTGTCATCGCTCATGGCTATTAGACTCGCAGAACATGGCCACCAAGCTCCACCCGGGCGCACACTCCGCATACCGCCCGGTTCCCGACCGGATACCCCGTCCCGAGTACGTCGGCAAGAAGCGGCCCCGGCTCGGGGAGCCCGAAGTGAAGGACGCGGACACCATCGCGCGCATGCGCGTCGCGGGGAAGATCGCCGCTCAGGCCCTGGCCGAGGTCGGCCGGAACGTGGTCCCCGGCGTCACCACCGACGAGCTGGACCGGATCGGTCATGACTTTCTGGTCGGCCACCACGCGTACCCGAGCACGCTGGGCTACCGCGGCTACCCGAAGTCCCTGTGCACCTCCCTCAACGACGTCATCTGCCACGGCATCCCGGACGGCACCGTGGTGCGCGACGGGGACATCGTCAACATCGACATCACCGGGTACATCGGCGGCGTGCACGGCGACACCAACGCCACGTTTCTGGCCGGGGACGTGGCGCAGGAGTCCCGGCTGCTGGTCGAACGGACCCATGAGGCGATGATGCGCGGGATCAGGGCGGTGGCGCCCGGCCGCCCGCTGAACGCGGTCGGGCGGGTCATCGAGTCCTACGCCCGCCGCTTCGGCTACGGGGTGGTGCGCGACTTTACCGGGCACGGCATCGGTACCACGTTCCACTCTGGCCTGGTCGTGGCCCACTACGACGACCCGGACAACGACGTCGTGATGGAACCGGGCATGACGTTCACGATCGAGCCGATGCTGACCCTCGGCACGATCGACTACGACATCCTGGACGACCACTGGACCGTGGTCACCAAGGACCACCGGAACACCGCCCAGTTCGAGCACACGATCCTGGTCACCGACGACGGCCACGAGATCCTGACCCTGCCCTGAGCCGGCACCCCACTGAGCCGGTGGCCAGGCCGCGTCGTGGTGACCGGGAGGAACCGGGCACGTCTAACGGCCTGTGGCGGGACACCACAGGCCGTTAGACGTGAAGATCAGGCGTCGCGCTTGCGGAACAGGATGTACCCGGCGATCAGGACCGCCGCCGTGTAGCCCAGGAATACCGAGAACTCACCCCAGGCGGGCCATTCGTGCGCCGCCTGGGTGGTCCGCCAGATGGCCAGGCCGCCCTGGGACGGCAGCCAGCGGGTGATGTCGTCGCTCCAGGAACTGGGCAGGAAGTTAACGATGATCGGCAGCACGAACAGGATGCCGATCGAGACGCTGATGGCGGCCGCGGTGTGCCGGACCAGGGTGCCGATCCCGAGCGAGAACAGTCCGCAGGCGGCGAGGAACAGGCCACCGCCGATCACCACGCGCAGCACGTGCGGGGCGGACAGCGTGGTGCTGATGTGCTGGGACGCGGTCCCCAGCAGGGCCTGGCCCAGGAAGAACGCCACGAAGCTGGCGACCTCGCCGATGACCAGCGCCACCACGGTGAACACCAGCGCCTTGGCCGAGTAGAACACGCCGCGGCGCGGCATGGCGCTGAGCGACGTGCGGATCATTCCGGTCGAGTACTCCGCGGTGATGGTCATCGCGCCCAGGACCACTATCACGAACTGCCCGAAGTACAGGCCGACCAGCGAGCTCATAACCGGGTCGAACCCAGCCCGTTGCGACAGGGACGCCTGGTTCCAGTGCGAGGCGGTCAGCCCGGTGACCAGCGCGCCGATTCCTACCGTCACCACGAACAGCACCAGCATGGACCAGTAAGTGGAACGTACCGACCGGATCTTGGTCGATTCCGAACGGAGCATGCCCATCAGGGACGCGCGGCCACTGGCCGGCGGCAGCGAGGACAGGTGGGTCTTCTCAGTGGTTACCGCGGCCATCTCAGCTCGTCCTTCCCGCGTGCTCGTTCTCGCTGTCGTTCTCGGGCGCGGGTGGCGGCGCGACCGGGATACCCGGTGATGCTCCGTCGGCGGCGGCGGCGTGCCGGCCACCGGCCGGGACGCCGCCGGCGGCCGCACCGCTCTGCACGGTGGCCTGGTACTCAACGCTGTCCGCGGTGAGCTCCATGAACGCCTGCTCGAGGGAAGCGCGGTGGGTGGACAGTTCGTGCAGGCGGACCCCGGCCTCGTAGGCGACGTTGCCGACCTGGTCGGTGGTCAGGCCCTGAACGACCAGACCCTCGGTCCCGCCGCTGGTGGCCGAGCCACCGGCGGCCGCGACCGCCTTGGCCAGCGCGTCCACCTGCGGGGTGCGCACCTTGACCGTCCCGGTGGAGTTCTCCGCGATGAACGCCTCGATCGTGGTCTGCGCGATCAGCTTGCCGCGCCCGATCACGATGATGTCCTGGGCGGTGTTCTCCATCTCCGCCATCAGGTGGCTGGACACGAACACCGTGCGGCCTTCGGCGGCCAGCGCCTGCATCAGGTTGCGGATCCAGCGGATGCCCTCCGGGTCGAGCCCGTTGACCGGCTCGTCGAACATCAGCACCTGCGGGTCGCCGAGCAGGGCCGCCGCGATACCGAGCCGCTGGCTCATGCCGAGAGAGAAACCCTTCGACCGCTTCTTGGCCACCTCGGACAGGCCGACCAGGCCCAGCACCTCACTCACCCGCCGCTTGGGGATGTCGTTGGTCTGAGCCAGGCAGAGCAGGTGGTTGTAGGCGGTGCGACCCCCGTGCACCGCTTTGGCCTCCAGCAGCGCCCCCATCTCACGCATGGGGTAGTTCAGGCCCCGGTACCGCCGGCCATGGACCGTGGCCTCCCCCGAAGTCGGGTTGTCCAGGCCCAGGATCAGCCGCATCGTGGTGCTCTTGCCGGCCCCGTTCGGGCCCAGGAACCCGGTGACCCGGCCAGGCTCCACGCTGAACGTCAGATTGTCGACGGCGAGCTTGTCGCCGTATCTCTTGGTGAGGCCCCGTACCTCGATCATCAAGTTTCCCTTCATGCCCCTGGGCGAACCTTAGTCATCACGGTAGGCCTGCGCGCAAATGCGCGCAGTGCCGTCCATCCTCACCCTGGCATGACAGATGTCACACCGTCATCGGCCCACAGGGTGATTTCGGTATGCGCCGAACGGATGATGCGACCCTACTGGCCGGGCCGGCCGCGCAGATGCAAGCTGACGGTGTAACCGTCGCCGGTATTGACCGCCCGGTGCGGACCGGGGGCGCCGTGCACGCGCACGCGGCCGGGGACCAGGGGCTTCGGGCAGCCCGGTTCAGTCAGTTCGCCCGCCACCACGGTCACCACGTCGCAGCGGCAGTCCAGGTCGTCGCCGGCGCCCGGCGGCAGGATCGACAGCCAGGCCTCGTACGCGCCGCCGGCCGGGCTGCTGGTGGGCAGCGCCACCCGGACGGGCTGGCCGGCGTCGAAGCGCACCAGGCTCCACCACCGGTCCGGTGAGGCGGTGATGTTCCTGAGCGCGCGGGCCAGTTCGCCGATGGTCGTGCTGACGGGCGCCACCCGGGACGGGAGCGGCTCCATGAGCTGAGCGATCTCCGGGGCCAAGGAAACGTCGGGGTTCACAGACCTGGTCCTTCGTGAAGTGAGATGTCGGGGGCGCGACCTCAGGCGGCCGGTCAGCGCAGGGCAGCAGCCGTCAGCGACAACAACACGAAGAAAACAGACCGCGGGCACCCGCAGCGGCGCGACATACGTCGCTTCCCCGGGGCGTCAGGTGGCGGTCCATGGCGTACAGAACAGCGCATCCCCGCTCCCGTGTCAAACCAGGGCCCGGCAGCGGGACCGGACCCTGAGGCGGCCGGGCTCAGGCCAGCTGGTCCACGGCGGCCTGCACGGCGTCTCTGGTCACGTCATCGCGGGACCAGGCGGCGGCGCACAGGGCGCGCAGGCCGTCGATGGGCCGGCCGTGGCCGGACAGGCCGAGCTGGCCGTCACCCGTCCAGCGCGCGGTCCAGCCGCCGCAGCCGAAACCGCCGCCGCCGGTGCTGACGGCGGGCTGCGGCTCGACCAGGCCGGCCAGGTCGTCGGCGACGAAGGTCGGCCGCTGGTGCGGCGGGGCGAGCACGGCCCCGGTGGCATCGGTGACCCCGGTGAGCACGAGCAGGCTGTCCGCGCCGACCCGCTGGGCCGCCTCGATGTCGGTGTCCAGCCGGTCCCCGACCACCAGCGGGTGCTTGGCGCCGGTGCGGATCACCGACTCATGGTGCAGCGGGGGCTCAGGCTTGCCCGCGATGAGCGGCGTCTGCTGGGTGGCGGTCTCGATCACCTGGAGCAGTGAGCCATTGCCGGGCGCGATGCCCTGAGCACCGGGAATGGTCAGGTCGCCGTTGGTGCCGACGAACAGCGCGCCCGCCCGGACGGCCAGGCCGCCCTGGGCCAGCGCGGAGTAGTCGACCTGAGGGGCGAAGCCCTGGGCCACGGCGGCGGGCTTGTCAGCGGCGGTGGACACCGGCCGCAGGCCCCGTTCGCGCAGCGCGACCCGCAGGCCCATGCCCCCGATCACCAGCACCGGCGCGCCGGCGGGCAGCCGTTCGGCCAGCAGCCGGGCGGCGGCCTGGGCTGAGGTGACCACGTCGGAGGGCTGCGCGGCGATGCCCAGCCCGGTCAGGACCTGGGCGACCGCGGCCGGGGTGCGGGACGCGTTGTTGGTCACGTAGGCCAGCCGCATGCCTTCGTCGCTGGCCTTGCGCAGCGCCTGGCTGGCGCCCGGGATGGCCTTCCCGCCGATGTACACCACACCGTCGAGGTCGAGCAGGGCCACATCGTAGCCGCGGCACAGCGGCTCCTCGCTGGCGCGCGGGGCGGCGGCCGCCTGGTCGCTCAATCGTCCTCCCGGGACTGGGGCACGGGGCCGGCCGCCTGGCCGGACCGGGAGTGCAGCGTAGCGCGCACCTGGAGCAGGGCGCTGGTGTAGTGCTTCTGGTCCGGCCGCATGGCCGCGGCCAGGGCCAGGTACTCGGCCGCGGACGCCGGGTCGCCGGACCGGGCCAGGGACAGTCCCAGCCCGAAGTGCGCGTAGTCGTCGGCCGGGCTGGCTTCGACGATCAGCCGGAAGTTGTCCGCCGCCTCGGCGTACCGCCGGGCGTCGAACTGCGCCCGGGCCAGGGCTTCAAGGACGCTCCGGGAGTCGGGCTCGGCGGTCAGGGCCCGCTGCAGGATCTGGGCCGCGGCCGCGGGGCTGCCCCGGCTGAGCAGCTCAAGACCGCGCTGATACCAGGCCAGCGGGTCGCCTTCCGGACCTTCGGCGTCAGAATGATCGGGCCGCTCGCCACCGGGCCGGGAATCCTGATAACTGCTTGGTCCTTCTGTCATGTGTGCAGACCCTTCCGTCCGACCCTCAGCCAGCGCGCTCATCCGGGCTCACCCTGGCGCCGTTCCGTGCGGTCCGCTACGACCCCGACCGGGTGAGCGGCCTCGCGGATGTCACCTCCCCACCGTATGACGTCATCGGCCCGGGCGTCGTGGAGCGGCTGCTGGCGGCGGAGCCCCACAACATCGTCCGCCTGATCCTGCCCGGCGCCGGATTGCCGCAACCACCACGCCGGGCCGAGGCCAGCAAACTGGCCGCGGCGGAGCTGCGGGACTGGCTGGACGCAGGGGTGCTCCGCCCGGATCAGCGGCCTGCCCTGTACGTGTACGAGCAGAGCATGCCCGGGGCGGGAGGCTGGGAGGTGCTGCAGCGAGGGCTGATCGGTGCGCTGGGGCTGGTGCCACCGGGAGCGCCGGCGGTGCTGCCGCACGAGGACGTGATGCCCGGCCCGGTCGAGGGCCGCCGGGAACTGATGGCCACGACCCAGGCCAATCTGGAGCCGATCTTCCTGCTCTACGACGGCGCCGCCGGGGATGGCCCCGGGCCGGCCGCGACGGCGACCGCGCTGGCGGATGAGGTGGCGGCGGCCCGGCCGCCGCTATTGTGCGCGGTGACCGACGACGGCACACGGCACCGCCTGTGGGCCCTGGCCGACCCCGCCGAGCACGCGATCGTGGCCGCGGACCTGGCCCGGCGCACCGCGCTGATCGCCGACGGGCACCACCGGTACGCCGCCTACCTGAAGCTCCAGGATCAGGCGCACGCCGCAGGCCAGGGCGACGGGCCCTGGGACTACGGCCTGGCGTTCCTGGTCGATTCGGCGGCCTACCCGCCCCGGATCGGCGCCATCCACCGGGTGGTCCCCGGGCTGATCCCGGCCCGGGCCGCGGAGATGGTCAAGGGCGCCATGCGGGTGCAGGCCCTTCCGTCCGGCGACGGCGGCCTGGACGCCGCGGTGGCCGCGCTGGCCCGCGCCGGGCGGGACGGCCCGGCGTTCCTGCTCACCGACGGCGACGAGCAGTTCCTGCTGACCGATCCGGTGCCCTTCCGGCTGGCGCACGCCATGCCGGCGGATCACTCGGCCCGCTGGCAGCGGCTGCCCGCCTCGGTCCTGCGGGAGCTGCTGATCCGGTCGGTGTGGGGCCTGGAGGACGCCGAGCCGGACGTGCTGGTCCTGCACGGGGCGGCGGCCGCGGCGGTTCAGGCCGCCCGCGGGGCCGGGGGGACCGCGGTCATCGGCAATCCGGAGCGGCCCGCGGACGTGCTGGCGGTGGCGCGTAACGGCGAGCGGATGCCGCGCAAGTCCACCTCCTTCGGGCCCAAGCCGCGCACCGGCCTGCTGCTGCGAGAATGGGCCGATGAGCGATGACGCCACAGCCAGCATCACCCCACTCGGCGATGACGTCTTCCAGATCGACACCCGGATGGCGGGTTACACCGGGATCACCGCCGGCTACCTGATCCGCGGTGACCGGCCCTGCCTGGTCGAGACGGGCACGGCACCGTCGGCGCCGGTGGTCCGGGACGCCCTGGCCGCCCTGGGAGTCGGCCCGCAGGACCTGTCCACGGTGGTCGTCACGCACATCCACCTGGACCACGCGGGCGGCGTCGGTGACATCGCCGGGATGTTCCCGGCCGCCCGGGTGGTGGTGCACACCAAGGGCGCCCGGCACCTGGCCGACCCGTCCCGGCTGATGGCCAGCGCGCGGATGGTGTACGGGGACGCGCTCGACTCACTGTTCGGCACGCTGGCGCCCACCCCGGCCGAGCGGATCGAGACCGTGGAAGAGACCGGGGTGATCGACCTGGGCCACGGGCGGCGGCTGGACAGCCATTACTCTCCCGGGCACGCCAAGCACCACGTCGGCCTGCTCGACTCGGTCACCGGCGACCTCTACGTGGGCGACGCGGCCGGGATCTACCTGCCGGAGACCGGCGACCTGCGGGCGGCTACTCCCCCGCCGGACTTTGACGAGGACACCGCGCTGAACTCGGTCGCGCTGTTCGGCGCGCTGCGCCCCCAGCGGCTGCTGTTCAGCCACTACGGTCCGGTCGGGGCGGTCCAGGAGACGCTGGAACGGTCGGCGCAGGAGATCAGGGTGTGGGTCGAAGAAACCCGCCAGGCGTACCGGGAAGGCCTCGGCCTGGACCACGCGGTGGCCATGGTGCACGAGCGCACCAAGGACCGTTACCGCGCCCTGCGGGCCGACGGCCACGAGTACGCCGGGGAGAAGATGATGCGGCTGACCGGGACCGAGGCCAACGTGGCCGGCATCGTGCACTGGCTGGACCGGGCCGGCTGAATCGCCGTCACCCGACGCGGAGCCGGTTAATCCTCCGGGTCCTCGCCCTCAAAGTCCTCCAGGTCCTCCAGCACCATGCCGCCGAGCTCGTGCACCCGGTCGGCGGCGTCGGTCTCACCGTCCGGATCGGCGGCCGCGGCCCGTTCGAACCACTCACGGGCCTCGTCGTCCCGGCCCGCCGCCAGTAGCGCGTCGGCGTAGGCGTAGAACAACGCGGCCGACCACGGCCGGACCTTGCCGTCGGTCAGCTCCGGCACCTGGAGCACGACGACCGCGGTGGCCGGGCGCCCTTCGTCCCGGCGGATCCCGGACTCCACGATCAGCAGCTCGACCTGGCTGGCCCGGGTCAGCGTGCCCGCCTCCGGACTGTGGACCAGGGCCAGCGCGCGGTCGAGCCGGCCCAGCGCCCGCTCGGCGTCCGCCATCACCGGCAGGAATGTCTCCCGCCCGGTCAGCCGGCGCGCGGCGCGCAGCTCGGCCAGAGCTTCGGTCCACTTGCCCGCGCGGTAGGCGGCCAGGCCGGCCACTTCGCGCACCACCCCGACCCGCGCGGCCAGGTCCCGCGCGACCCGGGCCTGGGCGTAGGAACGCTCGGGATCATCTTCCAGCTCGGCCGCGACCAGGCGCCGCGCCACCACTTCGGCCAGGTCAGCGGGGAGCGTCTTCAGCTCGGTCCGTGCCTCCGGCTGCAGCTGGTCCGCAGTGGCCTCGTCCGGTAGCGGCGGGTAGCCGCTCCGGTTCCGGCCGCCGTCTGGACCCTGCGGCCGTCCTTGCGGCCGCTCTGGCGAACTAATAAAACGTGACCCGCCGCCGGGGCCGCCGTCCCGGGGACGACCGGGCCGGTCGCTACGGAAGGGCCGGTCGCCGCGCAGGGGCCGGTCGCCGCGGAAGGGGCGGCCCGAGGATCCGCCGCTCGAAGGACGGCCCGCGCCAGCGGGGCGGGAGGGCCGGTCGGAGCGAGCCGACGAGCTACGCGGATGATCCGGGCGTTCGGGACGGCCTGAGTGACCGGAACGGTCACGGTCCGCACGGTCAGGGCGGTCGGCGCGGTCACGGTCCGCATGGTCAAGGCGGTCAGGGCGGTCGGCGCGGTCACGGTCCGCATGGTCAAGGCGGTCGGTGCGGAACGCCCGGTTCTGGCCGCCAGGGCGATCCTGGCGTGGCGGCCCGTCCTGGCGAGCGGGGTACTCCCCGCGCTCTACTGGTCCGCCGGGACGATCGCCGCGGAACGGGCGACCGGGACGATCATCACGGTCGCCGGAACGGCCCGGGCCACCAGCGCGGCTCGGGCCGCCAAACCGGCTCGGGGCACCAGTGCGGCTGGGGCCCCCACTACGGCTGGGGGCTCCCGAGCGGCTGGGGCCGCTGGGACGGAACGGGCGACCGGATCCTTCGCCGGAACGCTCGGGACGATCGCCGGAACGCTCGGCGGGGCGGTCACCGCGGTCACCGCGGTCGGCGCTGGACGGACGACCCGGACGCTCGCCTGAGCGCTCCGAAGGCCCAGAGCGGAAGGGCCGCGCCGGCCGGTCACCGGGCCGTGCGGAAGGGTCAGGACGGTCAGCCTGGTACGGGCGGCTGGGGCGATCCCCGGACCGCTCAGGACGGTCGTTCTGGTAGGGGCGGCTGGGTCGGTCGCCAGGACGCTCAGGACGGAAAGGACGACTGGACCGAGCTGAGTCTGGGCGGTCGCCCCGCTCGGGACGGTCCGCCGTACCGGGCCGGTTACGGGGGTAACCACGGTCGCTGGCGCCGCGGCCCGTTCCGGCACCGCGTTCGGGCCTCCCGGTAGGTGGCTCGCCGGCTCCGGGGCGGTCGCCGGTCCGGCGGGGGTCTCCGGTACGCGGGGAGGAGCTGCGCGCCGGCCGGTCCGGCCGGTCGCCGTATCCGCCGCGCTCG
Organism: Streptosporangiaceae bacterium; assembly: GCA_036401415.1. GTDB lineage: Bacteria > Actinomycetota > Actinomycetes > Streptosporangiales > Streptosporangiaceae > Bog-532. The sequence continues at coordinate 75 of DASWVA010000528.1, read as the reverse complement.
GGACGCTCGGAACCGCCGGGACGCCCGGGCCGGTCCTGGCGGTCGCGACCGCCGTCACCCCAGCCGCGGCGGCCG
>DASWVA010000527.1:0-3414 GCA_036401415.1 Streptosporangiaceae bacterium | reverse complement strand
GCACCCAGACCCTGACCCTCGGCACCAGCATCTGCAACGCGGCCAGCGTGGCCCCGGTGCCGGTGCTGCCGGGCATGGCCCTGCCGATCGGGCTGGGCGCGCTGGGCGTGCTCGGCCTGGGTGGCGTGGGCTTCGTGGTGGCCCGGCGCCGCCGGGTGCCCGTCGCCGCCTGAAGCATCAGTCCCAGGGAAACCGGGGGCCCGCGCCACACGGCGCGGGCCCCCGCTTCGCGTTGAGGCCGCCCGCGGGCGCGCACCTTCAGTTCAGGTACCTGCGCAGGCAGGCGGCGATCTGCTCGCTGGCCGTGCCGTCCCCGTACGGGCAGGGCACCCCGGCCAGCCGCGAGCCGAGCCCGTCGTCCGCGATCAGCCGCCGCCCCAGGTCACCGAGGACCGGGCCGGGCTGGACCAGGTGGGCGAACCCGGCGTCGATCGACTCGGGGCGCTCGGTGGAGTTGCGGACCACGATCAGCGGCCGCTTGAGCACGGTGCACTCCTCCTGCACCCCGCCGGAATCCGACACCAGCAGCCGCGCGTGCCGGGCCAGCCCGAGGAACGTCCGGTGGTCGGCGGGCGGCAGCGTGACCAGCCGGTCCAGCGCCGGGCTGAGCCCGTGCCGCTGCACGGCCTGCCGCGTCCGCGGGTGCAGCGGGACCAGCACCGGCAGGCCGAGCTTGCCCAGCTCGTCCAGGATGACGCGGAGCCGGTGCGGGTCGTCGGTGTTCTCCGGCCGGTGGATGGTGGCCAGCACGTACTGTCCCGGCACCGCCCCGGCCGCGGCGACGATCTGGCGGGCCGCCTGGTCGCTGGGCATCATCTGCTGGGTCGCCTCGACGATCGTGTTACCGGTCAGCGCGATCCGCCGCGCCGGGACCCCCTCAGCCACCAGATTGGCCATGGCCCGCTCGGTCGGCGCGCAGTGCAGGTCGGCCAGCACGCCGATCAGGCACCGGTTCAGCTCCTCGGGCATCCGCCGGTCGAACGATCGCAGGCCCGCCTCGACGTGCACCACCGGCACGCCCGCGTAGTGCCCGGCCTGGGCCGCGGCCTGGGCGGTGTTGGTGTCACCCTGCACCAGCACCGCGGCCGGGGGCCGGTGCGCGAACCGCGCGCCGAGCTGCCCGACAATGCGGGCCACCTGGATGTGCCGGGGCTCGCCGCAGACACCGTGCAAGGTGTCCGGCACGGGCAGCCCGGCGGCGGAGAAGAACACCTCGGACAATTCCGGATCGGTGTGCTGACCGCTGTGGATCAAAGCGGCCCGGCGGCCGAGAATGCGCACGATAGGGGCAAGCTTCACAATTTCCGGGCGGGTCCCCACCACCACGCTCAACTGGCTGTACATGGGTTCTTCGCGCATATATCACCCCAAAGAGGCGTTCCGGGTCAGGCGGTTAAAAAGGCCAGAGATAAATGCCGCGGAAACACTATCGCCTGTCTCGGGAAAATATGGCTGGTCCGCATGAGCGGTAATTCAATATTGCCTGAATGTCCGGGGTGTGACTAATTGGCTCGGCTAAAGTGGACCGGTGGACTCCGCACGTGACGATCTCGGGCACCCGGTGCCGCGGCCCGGCCCGGCCCGCCGGGTGGTGTCGCTGGTGCCGTCGCTGACCGAGTCGGTCGCCGGGACCCGCCCGGACGCGCTGGTGGGGGCCACGGACTGGTGCACCCACCCGGCGGACCTCGATGTTCAGCGGGTCCGGGGGACGAAGAACCCCGACCTGGCCGCGATCAGGGCGCTGCGGCCGGACCTGGTGCTGGCCAATCAGGAGGAGAACCGGCGGCTGGACGTCGAGCGGCTCCGGGCGGCCGGGATCCCGGTCTGGGTCACCGTCATCCGGACCGTGGATCAGGCCGTGGCCTCGCTGCACCGGATGTTCGGCACCGCTCTGGGCTGGCCGGTCCCGGACTGGCTGACCGCGGCCGGACAGGTCTGGGACGAGCCCGCCCCCACGGCCCTGGTCCGCGCGGTCATCCCGGTCTGGCGTGATCCGTGGATGGTCGTGGGTTCGGCCACCTTCACCGGCGACGTCGCCGCCCGGCTCGGCCTGGACAACGTGTACGGGGACGATCCGGGCCGCTACCCGCACACCGCACTGGACGAGCTGGCCGCCCGCGACCCCGAGCTGGTCGTGCTGCCCGACGAGCCGTACGCGTTCAGCGCCGGCGACGGCCCGGAGATGTTTCCCGGCCGCCGGGTCGCCCTGGTCGAAGGCCGCGCGCTCACCTGGTACGGGCCGTCCCTGGTCACCGCCCGGGACACGCTACGGGCCCAGCTGGCCGCCGCCCGGCCCGGGGGATAATGACGGTATGCCTGCTGCCCGCCCCTCGCCGCCCTTCAGGGGCGTCGGGGCCGCCCTCATCACCTTGTTTCACGACGACGGCCGGGTGGACTTCGACGGGACCGCCGGCCACGCGGCCGCTCTGGTGGCCCGGGGCATCCAGGCGATCGTGGTGGCCGGGACCACCGGTGAGGCGGACGCGCTGGACGACGCCGAGCGGGTCCGCCTGTTCGCCGCGGTGCGGTCGGCCGTGCCCGGGGTGCCGCTGGTGGCCGGCACCGGCGCCGAATCCATTGCGCGAGTCCAGGCCCTGACCAGAGCGGCGGCCGGCGCAGGCGCCGACGCCGTGCTGGCCCGGTCACCACGCGGGGTGGACGACCCGGCCGCCTTCTACCAGGCCGTGGCGGACGTGGCCGGCCAGGTCCCGGTGCTGGCCTATCACTACCCCCGGGTGTCGCCGCCCGGCATCTCCCTCGACGCGCTGAAGCGGCTGCCCGTAGCAGGCTGCAAGGACTCGTCCGGAGACATGACCCGGCTGCTGGCCACGCTGGACGGCTGGGACGGCTGGCTCTACACCGGCTCGGCCGCGCTGATCCTGCCGGCCGGGCTGCTCGGCTGCACCGGGGCCATCCTCGCCCTGGCCAACGCCGAGCCGGAGCTGTGCCTGGCGGCGTTCGGCGGCAGCGCGGACGCCCAGCGGCAGCTGACCCCCAGCCACCTGGCCGCCAGCGGCAGCTTCCCGGACGGCCTCAAGCACCTGGTGGCGGAGCGGTTCGGTACCTCAGAGCGGTCCCGGATGGGCCGCTCCTCCTAGCCGGCCGCTGGGTCAGACTTCCAGCGCGGCGGCCAGGTCGTCGTCCACCACCAACGAGATCTTGCCCCTGGTGTGACCTTCGGCCACCACCTGATGGGCGCGGGCCGCGTCCCGCCAGGAGTACCGGTGCGACACCTCGACCGACAGGGTGCCGTCGTCGAACCAGGGAGCCAGCCGGATCAGGCGGCTGCCGCGGGCCGCGCCGTTGTAGTGCCGCCAGGTCACCCGGTCCGCGTCCGCGTAGTCGCCGTTGACCGGCGTCGCGATCACGGCGCCGTCCCCAGCCGCGCGGGCCGCGCCCGCCAGCGTCGGGATC
>DASWVA010000526.1:0-4682 GCA_036401415.1 Streptosporangiaceae bacterium | reverse complement strand
TGGGGCGGCTACGGCGCGGTCAAGGCCGCGCTGGAGCAGGCTTCGAACGTGCTGGCGGCCGAGGAGAATACGGTCCGCGTCTGGTGGGTCGACCCGGGTGACCTGCGGACCCGTATGCACCAGGACGCGTTCCCCGGGGAGGACATCGGTGACCGGCCCGAGCCCGACGAGGTCGTCCCCGGCTTCCTCCGGCTGATCGGGGACCGGCTGCCGAGCGGGCGTTACCGCGCCCCGGAGCTGCTGCCCGGCTTGCGGGCCGGCGTATAGGAGACCGCGATGAGCATCGAATTCACCCTGCCCGCCGAGCTGGAGGCACACGATCCGCCGGAGTCCCGCGGAACACCCCGGGACGGCGTGCGGATGCTGGTCAGCCGGGGCATGACCGGCCAGCTCAGCCACCATCGGTTCAGCGAACTGCCCGGGCTGCTGCGACCCGGTGACCTGATCGTGGTGAACACGTCGGGCACCCTGCCCGCCGAGGTCGTCGCGGTTCCGGGCCGCCAGGGACCGGGCCGCCGGGGGCCGGCCGTGCACTTCTCCGGCCCGCGGCCGGATGGCAGCTGGCTGATCGAGCTGCGCGCGATCAGGGGACCGGCCACCGTCCCGGACCCGGGCGGTGCGGCCGGGGACACGATCGAGCTGCCGGACGGCGCCCGGCTGACCCTGGAAGAACGGATCACCGGCCGCCTCTGGCAGGCCCGGCTGTCCACCGCGGTCGTGCCGTACCTGCTCCGGCACGGCGTGCCGATCCGCTACTCCTACGTGCAGCGCGAGTGGCCGCTGGCCGCCTACCAGACGGTGTTCGCGACCCGGCCGGGCAGCGCCGAGATGCCCAGCGCCAGCCGGCCGTTCTCCCCCGAGGTGGTGACCCGGCTGGTCGCGCGGGGCATCACGTTCGCCTCGCTGACCCTGGACACCGGAGTCTCGTCGCTGGAAGGCGACGAAGAGCCGTACCCGGAGCCGTTCGACGTCCCGCCCGCCACCGCCCGGCTGGTCAACCTGACCCGGCGGACGGGCGGCCGGGTTATCGCGGCCGGGACCACGGTGGTCCGCGCGCTGGAGACCGCGGCCCGGGCCGAGCCGGCCGGGGACGGGATGGTCACCGCCGCCGCAGGCTGGGCCAGCCATGTCGTCACGCCGGGCACTCCCCTGCTGGCCGCCGACGGCCTGCTGACCGGACTGCACGAGCCGCGCTCATCCCACCTGCGCATGCTGGCCGCGTTCGCGGGCCCCGATCTGCTGAGCCGCTGCTACCGGGCCGCCGTCGCCGAGCGCTACCTCTGGCACGAGTTCGGCGACGTCCACCTCCTGCTGCCCTGACCGGCCCCGCCCGCTGCCCCTTTCGTGGTGGGCAATGGGCCCGGGTGCGAGGCGCCCGCTCGGCGCAGTGGCCAGTCTCCGAACAAGGTAAAGTGTTAGCTGGCTGGTGTGAAACTGCGCAGAACCGTTGATGACACGACCGCCAGTCCGGGCTGCGCGGGCAGGAGCATCGTGGTGACGCCCATGGCCTGGTTCATGGCCGCCAGCTGATATTCATCGAGCAGGTCGGAACGGTTGCGCACACCGCGGATGATCACGCCGGCGCTATGGCGGCGGCAGTAGTCGGTGGTCAGCCCGGTCCACGCGCTGACCGAGACGTTGTTCCAGTCGGCGCGAAGTTGCCGGCGCACCTGGGCTGCCCGTTCTGCTGGGCTGGTGGCCGGCTGCTTGTCACTGTTGACCGCCACCAGGACGGTGACCCGGACGAACAGCTGGCGGGCCCGCCCGACGACGTCGAGATGGCCGTGGGTGACGGGGTCGAAGCTGCCGGGATAGACCGCATGCTCCCCAGCCGGCTCTCGCCGGGCAGATTGGGCACCAGCTCAGATTACCGCCAGCAGCCGGTGACCATGGTGGCTCTCAGCCCGCCAGGCGCGGCCGCTGCTGCGCCACCGGGAGGTTGCGGAGCGGGTCCGGTTCGGGTCAGCCGATTTCGCTGGCTTGGCGGTGCTGCGCCCGCCGCCGCCAGGTCCCGGAGGCAGCCATCGCCAGCGCGATGAGAACGGCCAGCACGGGCAGCATGCCCGCGGCCCGGGGAAGCCATGAGTGCGGCTCGCGCCCGCCTGGCGAAGCCGCGCGTAAGCGGTCTCGGCGCTGGTTGTGCCCAACCGTACGGCCATCGGGATTTCGCTGTCCGGGGGCAGCAGCACCAGGCCGACGCTCGACCCGGGGGGCACCACTTCCACCAGCCTGGCCCCAGGCCACACCTCAATGTCGGTGCGCAGCTCAGCCGAGCACCTCGGTGTAAAACGCCAATGCCCGGTTCTGATCAGCCACCGGGATCGACACGCTCTGAACTCTCGTCGTCATAGCCATGCTCGGTAAGACCGGCGGCCGTCGGGAAAGTCATCGCTCCGAACGCCCAACGTGTGCCTGAAGCGAAGTTTGTGGCGATAACAATCAAGGTCAGAGGGGGTATGTCCTGCCTGGTGGTAAGGAGAAGCTCAACGGTGCCGTCTGGCTGAGACGGCACCGGAACGGATGATCTGTGCGCGTACAGCTGAGGACCGGGGACTCAGCCGCGGAGCCCGGAATCGGCGTTCGGGGCAGCGGGGCGGTGTGCCGGCTGGCAAGTCTGGTCACGCTTTGCGATGGCCGTGGTGTCTTCTTTGGCCGCCAGCCGGTGGATCCGGATCCGGGTGGCCGCTGGCACGTGCGGGTGGTGGGTATCTTGGCCGTGGCCGGGGCGGGCACGGCCGGGTGCCACCCCGGGGGAAGTTTGTGCCGGGAAGGCGCGCGTTACGAGCTGGCCGGGTGCGGCCCGGTCGTATGGAGCCTGATGAATGCCCGCCAGGCGGCCTCGTCGTCGGGATGGGTGTGGGCGTGCGGCCCTGGCCGGGCGATCAGGTGCTTGTCCGCGGAGGCCAGCGCGCCGAACAGCTCCAGCTGGCCGTCGCGGGGAAAGAGCTCGTCATCCCATTGCACGAAGTACAGCACCGGCGCGGAGATGGCGCGCGCAGCTTCCACGATCAGGCCGGGAGCGCACAGCCCGGCGTGCAGACCCCCGGCTTGGCGGACGCCGAACTTGCCGAATACCGCGCACCGCACCCGGGTTCCGAGCGCGGCCGTGACCGGGATCGCGAAGCGGGCCCCCATCGACATCCCGAAAATACTGACGTCCGCCTCATCTGCCAGTCCCTGGCGGGCGAGTGCGGAAACGGCCTCCAGCCAGTCCTGGGTCATCCGGGCCGTGACACGCTCAATGCCCTCATCGGCGATCAGCTGCTGATAGACGGATGCGGCCAGCGGGGCCGGCACCCGGTCACCGTGGAAAGGGCCGTCAATCGCGGCGGCGGCCAGCCCGGCCGAGGCGAGCCAGCGCCCCATCCGCAGGTGACGGCCGCAGCGCTTGTGGCCGCTCCCGCCGTGGAACAGCAGCACCAGCGCGGGCCTGGCCGGGGCGGCGGGTGACCACAAGATGCCCGGGACGGTGCCTGGGCTGCCGGACAGCAGGAACGACCGCTCGGTGCAGCCCGCGCTGGCCTGCTCCCTGAGCCACTTCACGTGTGTCCTCGTGCCTGGCATCCGGTCACCTCGGTAACGCGCAATATGCGGTGCGGTGGCCGGTGCCGCGCCGGCCTGGTCCCGGCGGCCATGTTTCGGCTCGATTATCCCTGCCGCAGCTCAGCCGGATACCGGATCAATCCGTGCAACGCTGACGGGCGCTCGTGGTCGGCGTGGCAGCGGCGAACGCTGGGCGCGCCTGCCCCTGCTCGCCCGCACCTTTCCCCGGCCAGTGCCTCGTGATGGTCCCCGGGGTGGTGTGCTGCCATCCCGGTGACAGGCGCACCTTCGGCGCGCGGGCCTGACGGCCTGGACGTGGAGCACGAGCAGCAGGCGCGACTCATCGCAGGAGAGATGAACGCCAGAGTGGCCCGCCGCGGGCGGCCAGGGTCAGGGCTGGGCGGCGCACCGTAGGCGGTGCGGCAGCTTTCGGCGCGCCCTTCGGGCGGGAGCCCCGCGGCGCGCCAAGCTGCCGCGCCCGGTGGCCCCGGTGACCGGCCGCGTGCAGTACCCGCCGTAGCTCCCGCGCCCGCGCCCATGCGTGAGGACCAGACCGTCAGGCAGGCGGGGAACCGCGCCGTCGCCAATATGTGCCCAGTCGGGCATGATCGGCGCGTGAAGCATCCGGTCGACCTGCTACTGGGCATCGCGAGCGTACTGACCCTGGCCAGTGCGGGAATGACTCTGGCGACCTTGGAAGATCAATCCCAGCACCCGCCCAAAGGACGGACATGGTGAGCGAAATTCGTCGCTGATAATCGGCGCCGTCCACTGCTGCGCGGCACCCAGCTAACGTGTCTTACCATCGCACTGGTGCTGTATGTCAGCTACTTCATCGTCGTGTTCAGGTAGCCTGCTCCCGATCACAAGGGCCGGGGCCGGAACGCCGCGCATTGTGCGGGCCGTGACGGCAAGGGCTAGGCCAAAGGCCAGGCTCTAGGCGCACGCGGTGAACCTCTGTCATTTCCCGAGGGGGTGCAGGGAGCCGGTCATTAAGATGCCGGGGAACCCCGTATGCACGAGGTCGATGTATCCGTCGCCCATCTGTGAACGGCCGGTCTTACAGAACAACTGGACCGACTCTCCCGGTTGGACCTCCAGGTCAACAGGATCACTCGTGCCCCAGTTGATGTACATGG
>DASWVA010000525.1:0-13974 GCA_036401415.1 Streptosporangiaceae bacterium | reverse complement strand
CGCGGCCGTGGTCCCGGTCGCGGTCCGGGTCATCAGCCGCGGGCACCAGTACCCCGAGGCGTTCGTGGACCTCGCGCCCGAGGTGCCCCCGGCTGACCTGGCCGACGCGCTGGCCGCGCACCTGCGCGCGCTCGACGAGGCCCTGCTGGGCGCCGACCCGCGTGCGCCGCTGCCGGGTTTCCGGCGCGTGGTCAGGGGCCGGGTGAGCTGGGACGAACGGATCTCGCGGTGGGCCGGCCTGGTCCGCCGATGAACACGCTGCGCCGGGCGGTGACCGGTTTTCTTCTGATCGAGCTGGGTGTCCTGATCGTCAACGTATTCTGGTTCCCGGTGCTGGGCCGCCGGCCGGACCGGGCCGCCGGCCGCCCGCCCGCCAGCCCGCCGCCCGGAGACCAGCCGCCCGGAGACCAGCCGCCCGGAGACCAGCCGCTGGTGTCGCTGCTCGTCCCGATGCGCGACGAGGCCGCGGTCATCGCGGCGACGGTGCCCCCGATGCTGACCCAGAACGTCAGCGAGCTGATCATGCTGGACGACGAGTCCGGCGACGGCACCGGGGCGCTCGCCCGGCGTCTGCTGGCCGGGCGTCCCGGCGCCCGGGTGCTCAGCGGTGTCGCGGCGCCGCCCGGGTGGGTGGGCAAGAACTGGGCGTGCCAGCAGCTGGCCGCGCAGGCGTCGGGTTCCCTGCTGGTCTTCTGCGACGCCGACGTCCTGCTGGCTGAGGGCGCCGTCGACGCCGCGCTGGCCGAGATGCGGGCCCAGCGCGCCGACGTCTTCTCGGTCTTTCCCCGCCAGCTCACCGGCAGCCTCGGTGAGCACCTGATCACCCCGCTGATCGACGATGTGCTGCTGTGCTTCCTGCCGTTCGGCCTGCTGTCCGCGGACGTGCCGCAGGCCGCGACGGCCAACGGATCGCTGCTGGTGTTCACCCGGCAGGCCTACGACCAGCTCGGCGGGTTCGCCGCGGTCCGCGACCGCATCATCGAGGACGTGGCGATCGCCCAGCGGTCCCGGGCGCTGGGCCTCAAGCTGGGCCTGGCCCTCGGCGGCCCGATGGTCGCGACCAGGATGTACGACGGTTACCGGGAAGTCGTGACCGGGCTCTCCCGCGGGCTGCTGCCGGTGACCGGCGGCTCACGGACCCGCCTGGTGCTGGTGGCGGCGTGGCACCTGGCCGCCTACACGCTGCCCGCCGGCCTGGCGGCCCGGCGCCCGGCCTGGGCCCTGCCGCTGGCCCTCGGCCTGGCCGAACGCTCCCTGGTCGAGCTGAAAACCCGGCGCCGGACGGTCTGGCAGGCGCTGCTGACGCCCTTGTCCCCACTGGCGGCGGTCCCCGTCATCGCGCGGGCCCTGGGGCCTGACCGGCCCTGGAAGGGACGGGTCTATCCATGAGCCGGGTTCCGCTGGTGCCACTGCCCCGGCCGCGGACCGCGTGGGGGGTCGGCCATCTCAGCCGCTGGGGGACCGACCCGATCGGCCTCATCGAGGAAGGCGCCCGGCTGGGCCCGGTCTTCGGGATGCAGCTGTGGCGACGCGCCGTACTCGGGTACTCCCCCGGCTGGAACCGCTTCGTGCTGCAGGACATCGGCACGTTCCGCAGCCGGGGCAGCATGAGCGACCTGTCGCCTTACCTGAACGCCGGCGTGGTCCAGCTGGATCCGCCGGACCACCAACGGCGCCGGCGTGAACTCAACCCGGCGTTCGCCCACGGTTCCCTCACCTCCCTGACCAGCCAGCTCGAGGAGGTGATCGTGGGCCAGCTGCCTTCCGGCGCCTTTGACAGCGTCACGTGGTCGGCCACCCTGATGCGGGCCATCCTCGCCGCCACGCTGCTCGGCGGGGTGGTCGAGCCGGCCCTGCTGAGCCAGTTCCTCAGCCCCCTGGACCGTGCGCTTCCCGCTCCGTTTCTCCGCCGGCCGGTGCTGTTCCACCGGATGAACGGGGTACTGCGGCGCTGCATCGCCCAGGCGCCCGACGGGACGCTGACCGCGGCGTTCCGCCAGCTGCCCAATGGTGTCGACGAGCTCCGGGTGGCCGTGAGCGCCGGGTACGACACCACGGCCCACACCCTGGCGTGGCTGCTGGCGCACGTGGCCCGGCAGCCACGGTACCTGGCCGCGGAGCACCGGACCTCGGTGATCAACGAGGTGCTGCGGCTCTACCCGGCCGGGTGGGTGGGCAGCCGGCGCTGCACGACGGACGTCGAGTTCGATGGTCACCGCATCTCGCGCGGCACCCTGGTGCTCTACAGCCCTTACCTCACCCACCGTGACGAGCGGCTGTGGGACGACCCGCTGACGTTCCGGCCCGAGCGCTTCCATGACCGCGTACCGGCCTGGGGTTACATCCCGTTCGCCGCGGGCGAGCGAACCTGTCTCGGCCGGTCGTTCGCCCGCCTGGTCCTCGGCACCGTCCTGAAGGTCCTGGCCGACGCCGACCTCCGGTTTCTCGGTGGCGACCTGCGGCCCCGGGCCGGCATGACGCTCGCGCCCTCGGGCGCCCTGCAGGTGGAGCTGAACCGGTGAGTACCGTCCCGGGCCGCGGCCGGGTCCTGGCCGGCGGGGTCGCCGCGATCATCGCGGCCTTCTCGTACAGTTCCTTCCTGCTCAGCCGGTGGACCCATGCCGCTTCGTCAGCGGGCGGCGGCTTCGTCAGCGAACTGGAGGATCCAGGTCAGCCGTTCGCCTGGTTGTACCGCACGTCGGACGTGGTCGCCGGCGTGGGGATACTGATCGCCGCCTGGGCATTGTGGCGTCTGGTCTCCGGCCGTCGCTGGGCCGGGGTGGGCGTCGCCCTGCTCGCCCTCACCGGCGTCGGCTCCCTCCTCGACCCGGCCGCCAGCATGCAGTGCGATCCCAGTACCAGCGCCGCGTGCGCCCGGGGCGAGCACAGCGTGGCCGGGTTGATCAGCCAGCTGGTCGCGCTGCACACCGATTCCGGCCTGCTCGGTTTCGTCGGCAGCGCAGGGGGCGCCGCCGTCCTGGGCCTGGTGATCGCCGGCTGCTGGCCGGCCTGGGGTCGATTGCTGGTCGGTCTGGGTATCGCCATGGCGAGCTGCGGCCTCACCGACGTCGTCCTGCTGCTGCTGAGCGCCAGCATCGGCACGACTGAGCGGGTCCGGATCCTGCTCACCTCCGGGTGGCTGCTGGCGATCGGCGCCTTTCTGCTCCAGCAGCACCTCCGGGCGGCCCGGGCCGCCGTTCGCGCCGGAACCGGTGCCCGTGATGACGCCGGGATGAGCACCGTCTTATCCGTTCGCGGCGAGGGTCCCGATGGTGGCGGCGGTGGTCGGGGCGGGCGACGTCGGGACGGGGGTGGTCGGAGCCGGGGTGGTCGGAGCCGGGGTGGTCGGTACCGGGGCCGGGGTCGTCGGGAGGTGCACGGGAGTGTTGCCGCCGCCACCACCGCCACCGGTACCGCTGCCCGGAGTCGGCTGGGGCGTGCTGCTCGCCTTGGCGGTCGTGCCGCCGCCCTTGGTGCTCCGGGCGCCCTTGGTGCTGCTCGCGGAGGCCGCCGGGCGCGCGCTGCTGCCGGACCCGGCCGCGCCGCTCGCGGTCCCGGACGGCTTGACCGGAGCCCGGCCGGACGGGGAGGCCGGACCACTCGGAGCCGGGCCGGCCCCCCTGCTCGCCGTGGTCCCGTGCGACGTGCTGTGGTGGGTCAGCAGGTTGGCCAGCGCGGGCATGCGGAGCGCGGTCACGCCGCCGGCCAGGACTAGCAGGACCAGCGCCGCCGCTCCGAGCAGGGCCTTGCGTGACCGGCCCGGGGCCGGGGCGGCCAGGCCGTCCTCATTGCTGTCGCCGGCGTCGAGCATGCTCGGCATTTCCGGCCGCTCGGGGGGCGCTTCCTCGGCCGGGAGCTGGATCGCCGCCTCGAGGGTGTCGTGGACCGGAGCGTCGGCCGGGGCGCCGAACCGCGCGGCGCCCAGGGCCACCGCGACCTTCGGGTCGGCATCGATGGCCGGGGCCCGGCCGAACCCGGCCGAGATGAGCTGGGAGACCATCGGGATCCGGGACGATCCGCCGATGAGCAGGATCGCGCCCAGCTGCGCCGGATCGACCCCGGCCGAGGTGATCGCCCGGTGCATGGCCTCGACGGTCCGGTCCAGGTCGGGCCGGATCATCTCCTCGAACTCGGCCCGGGTCAGCCGGACCCGCTGCCGCACGCCACCGAGGGTGACCGGGATGGTGGCGTCGGTGTCGACCGACAGGGCCTCCTTGGCTTCGGTGCACTCGCGCCGCAGCCGGGCCACCTCGGCCACCAGGTGAGGGTCGTCGGGGTCCAGCTGGGCCAGCGGTACGCCGGCCGCGGCACAGACGTGCTCGAAGATGGCCTCGTCGAAGTTCACGCCGCCGAGGCCGTCGATACCCTCGGGCCGGCCCAGCACGGTGAACGAGGTGGGCGAGTCCTTGCGGACCACGGCGGCGTCGAACGTCCCGCCACCGAGGTCATAGACGGCCAGCGTGGCGCCGACCTCGACCCGCTCCTGGCTGGCGTAGCTGATCGCGGCCGCCTGCGGCTCCCCCAGCAGCGTCACGTGGTCCAGCCCGGCATCCTGGACCGCGCGCTCGAACAGGGCCGTCTTGTATGGTCCCCAGCTGGCAGGGCAGGTCAGCGCGACGCCTTCCGGCCGGCCTCCCTCCCGCTCGGCGACGAACTGGTACAGCCAGCTGACGAACTCGGCGGCCAGGTCGTGGGCGTAGTATGACGACCCGCCGACCAGCAGCGGGATCTCGTCGCCGATGCGGGATTTGAACTCCCGGACCACCCGGTCCGGGTCGGTCAGCGACCGGCGCTGAGCGCCCTCACCGACCACCAGCGATCCGTCCCCGGGCAGAAACAGCACGGATGGAATGGCGTGAGAATGGTTGCTCAGCGGCACGACCTGGACTTCCAGGCCGTCCGCAGACGGCCGGCACACGGCCGCGGCCGTGTAGGTCGTGCCGAGATCTATTCCCAGCCAATACGACGGCATCGTCATATCCCTCCCAGTTCCCCCTGGTCAGGGTGTTACGGGCATACCGCTCCGAAGCACCCTGTAGAGAGACGCTGATCGCGACCTTCGCGTTGGCCGGAAAACCCCCCGCAATCCCCCCTACCCGATTAGGGGATCGGGGGTCATCACGGGCCAAACCCCTAATCCTCTCCCGGAACGGACCCCGGATCCCCTAACGCGACCCGGGAGATACCGGGTCGAGCCCCGATGGCGGCCGCCCGGCCGCTGCCTAGATTGAGCGGAGCGTCCGGACATCAGGGTCCGTCGGCGCAACTGGCGAGACCGAGGACAAAAGCTACGATGAACGCTGCGACCTCGCTGCTGGACTTCATCCTGAACCTGCTGAAGGACCCGCAGGCGCAGGCCGAGTTCAACGCGAACCCTCAGGCTGTACTGGCCTCCAACGGCCTCACCGGCGTGTGCGCCGAAGACATCCGCGACACGCTGCCCCTGGTGACGGACAACCGGGCCGTCGAGCAGATCAGCGCGCACACCTCCGCGCCGTCGGCCGCGCCGGCCCCCGGTGAGAGCGACACCCACGCCGCGGTGCGGTACCTGAGCTACATCACCAACACCTACAGCTACACCGATGACCACAACACGGCCATCGACGAGTCGGTGCACCAGAACATCTGGGCCGCCGGTGACGTGACCCAGACGTTCGACAACAACAACGTGGTGTCGTCCGGGCACGGCTCGGTGGCGGCGGGTGGCGACATCTCCGGCAGCACCGTGACCACCGGCCAGGGCGACGCGGTGGGTTCCGGCGCCGCCGCGGGGACCGGCAACGTGACCGGCAGCGGCAACGCCCTGGGTAACGGCAGCGCGGCCGGCACCGGCAACGCGCTGGCCAACGGCGCGGGCAGCACCATCGGCAACGGCAACTCCGTGGCCAACGGGGACCACGCGGTGCAGGGTGACGGCAACGTCCAGGGCACCGTGAGCGGCAACTCCCAGGTGGGCACCACCGGTGGCGGGGCCGGCAGCGACTCGTCCAACCACGCGGTGACCGACAGCGGCAACACCAGCCTGCACAGCTACGGCTCCGGGGCGACCAACACGCTCGGCAACAGCAACACGAGCGGCACGGCCAGCAACTCGGGCAACAGCAGTGACTCGCACTCGGTGTCCGACTCCGGCAACACCGCGGTGTCCGGGACCACGACGAGCACGTCCACGACCTCCGGCTCGGACGACGGCAACAGCTCGCACGACAGCAGCAGCGTGGGCAACACCTACACCCACGACGCGCACGACACCACGTACGACAGCCACGACGCTGGCCTGGAACTGCACCTGCACTGACGCACGACGGAGCGGCCCGCCGCTCCACCCGCTGATCGGCCGGCCGGGGCCCTGAACCGGCCGGTATCGCACCTCAACAAAAAGGACGAACAGACATGTCGCACGGCTTCAGCTATGACTCGGACAACCACTTCAACTGGACGGACATCAGCAACACGTTCGACCAGGAGAACACCGCCGCCAGTGGCGCGGCCTCGGTGGCGGCGGGCGGCGGCATCTCCGGCAGCACCGTGACCACCGGCACCGGCGACGCGGTCGGCAACGGCGCGGCTGCGGGCGAGTACAACGTCACCGGCAGCGGCAACGCCCTCGGCGACGGCAGCGCGGCCGGCAACGGCAACGCGATCGCCAACGGCGCCGGCGCCACGATCGGCAGCGGCAACACCGTGGCCAACGGCGCCCACGCGGTGCAGGGTGACGGCAACTTCCAGGGCAACGTCAGCGGCAACTCGCAGGTGGCCACCACGGACGGCACCGCCACCAGCGACACATCCAACCACGCGGTGACCGACAGCGGCAACACCGCCCTGCAGAGCTACGGCACCGGCTCCACCAACACCATTGGCAACGGGAACAACAGCTCCACCGCCACCAACTCCGGCAACACCCACGACTCGCACAACGTGTCGGACTCCGGCAACACCAGCTCGTCCTACAGCTGGACCGCGACCCACACCACCACGGACTCCTACGACGACAACGGGAGCCACAACTCCGCCGTGAGCGACACCTACAACAGCGTTCACGAGCACACGGTTCAGGTGGACGTGCACGACGCGTTCGTCGGTCACGTGCTCTGAGTAACTGAGCCGATCGCGTTACCCTTCTTTGGCCCACCCGGGTTTCCCGGGTGGGCCAAAGGCATGAGGAGGCAGTGATGCCGAGTGACCCGGCGGGGGGCACCGTCACCCAGACCGCGACCATCACCCCGGCCATGGAGGCCGTCGAGCTGGCGGTGAAGGCGTCCACCGCCTACCAGCGGCCGGACCTGGCGGCGCGGGCCCGGCAGGCGCTGCGGCGCCTGCACAACCCGCGGGTCCGCGTGCTGGTGGTCGGTGAGTTCAAGCAGGGCAAGAGCATGCTGGTGAACGCGCTGCTCAACGCCCCGATCTGCCCGATCGACGACGACATCTCGACCTCGGTCCCGACCGTGGTCCGGTTCAGCGACGACCCGTCGGTGACGCTGGTCCGGGCGGCCCGGATCAGCGGTGAGGGCGATGACCGGGAAGAACGGACCCAGGTCCCGGTCGAGCAGCTGGCCGATCACGTGTCCGAGGCCGGCAACCCCGGCAATCGCGCGGGCCTGAAGTACGCCGAGGTCGGAGTGCCCCGGCACATCCTGGCCGACGGCCTGGAACTGGTGGACACCCCCGGGGTGGGCGGCCTGGCCTCCGTGCACGGGTCCGCCACCATGGCCATGCTGCCCAGTGCGGACGCGATCCTGCTGGTGTCCGACGCCGCGGCCGAGTACAGCCGCCCCGAGCTGGAGTTCCTGCGCCAGGCCGGGCGGCTGTGCCCCAACGTCGCCTGCGTGCTGACCAAGATCGACCTCTATCCGCAGTGGCAGCGCATCGCCGAGCTGGACCGGGACCACCTGGCGTCGGCGGGCATCGACGCCGAGCTGCTGCCCACGTCCTCGGTGCTGCGGCTGCACGCGGTGCAGTCCGAAGACCGCCAGCTCAACGCCGAGTCCGGGTTCCCGGCGCTGGTCACCTTCCTGCATGACCGCGTGGTCGGGCAGTCCGGGCGGCTGGCCGACCGGGCCGCGGCCAACGACGTGGTGACCATCGCCGGTCAGCTGGCCGCGGGCATGCGGGCCGAGCTGGCCGCCACCGAGGATCCGGGGCGGGCGCGCCAGCTGGTCGCGGAGCTGGAGCGAGCCAAGCAGCGGGCCGCCGATCTGCGGAACAGCAGCTCGCGCTGGCAACAGGTGCTGAACGACGGCATCGCCGATCTCAACGCCGACGTCGACTACGACCTCCGGGACCGCATGCGGACCATCGTCAAGGAGGGCGAGAGGATCGTCGACAGCGTGGACCCGGGCAAGGCCTGGGACCAGTTCGCCCTCCAGGTCGAGGATCAGGCCGCGGCGGCCGCGGCCGCGAACTTCCTGTGGGCCAGCGAACGGGCCCGCTGGCTGGCCGCCCAGGTGGCTGAGCTGTTCGCCGAGGACGGGGCCCGGTCGCTGCCGGATCTGCCGGCCAGCGCCGGCCCGGACCTGCCCGAGCTGATCGGGGAGATGGACGACCCGGGCGGGGAGAAGTTCGGCGCGGGCCAGCGGGCCTTCATCGGCCTGCGCGGCGGTTACATGGGCACGCTGATGGCGGGCATGTACTCGACGTTCATGGGCCTGACCCTGCTGAACCCGTTTTCGGCCGCGGCTGGCCTGCTCATGGGCGGTAAGATGATGCGCGACGAGAGCCGGCGCCTGCTCGACCGGCGCCGAATGGAGGCCAAGAACACGGTGCGCCGTTACGTGGACGATGTTTCGTTCCAGGTGGGTAAGCAGTCACGGGACATGCTGCGGCATGTGCAGCGTGAGCTTCGCGACCATTTCATGGCCCGCAGCGACGAGCTCGTCCGGTCGGCGCAGGAATCGCTGATCGCCGCGGAACGTGCCAGTTCTACCGGGCAGGCCGAGCGCCAGCAGCGCATCGCCGACCTCCGGGCGGAGCTCGAGCGGATTGCGGCCCTGGAACGGCAGGGGCAGGCGCTGGTGCCTGCGGGAGATTAGGTCAGGCTCCTGGCTGCGGTAACCAGCGCGTCGAGCCTGTCCGGCACCGCCCGGCAGCTGCTTCAGCGGGCCATGGAGGCCTACCGGGATTCCCCGGCCACCCAGCGCTGGCTGCGCGGGGAACTGGAGCGGATCGATGCCCCGTTGCAGGTCGCCATCGCGGGCAAGGTCAAGGCGGGCAAGTCGACGCTGCTCAACGCCATGGTCGGCGAGATGGTGGCTGCGACCGACGCGGCCGAGTGCACCAGGCTGGTGACCTGGTACCAGTACGCCACCGCCCCGCGGCTCACGCTGTACCCGAAGCAGGGCGGGCCGCGCCCGCTGCCGGCCAGCCGCCGTGACGGCCGGCTGGTCATCGACCTGAACGGCACCCCCGTCGAGGACGTCGACCGGCTGGTGGTGGACTGGCCGTCCCGCCGGCTGCAGGCCACCACGCTGATCGACACCCCGGGGATCGGGTCGATGACGACCGAGAACTCCGAGCGGTCGGCGGCCTTCCTGCTGCCCGAGGACGAGCCGGCCGCGGCGGACGCGGTCGTCTACCTGATGCGGCACCTGCACGCCACCGACTTCGAGTTCCTGGAAGCGTTCAGCGAGTACGGCGCGACCCGGGCCAGCGGGCTGAACGCGATCGCGGTCCTGTCCCGGGCGGACGAGATCGGCGGTGGCCGGCTGGACGCGCTCCAGTCCGCCCGTCGGGTGGCGTCCCGGTACCGGGCCGATCCCCGGCTGCTCGGCCTCTGCCAGGACGTCGTGTCCGTGGCCGGGCTGCTGGCCCAGGCCGGCCGGTCGCTGCGGCAGGACGAGTTCCAGGCCTTCACGACGCTGGCGGGCGCCACCCGGGACGACACGGACGCGCTGCTGCTGTCGGTGGACCGGTTCCTGGTGTCCGGCCCGCGGGAGGACGCCCTGCTCCCGGTCGACGCCCGCCGGGCCCTGCTGGACCGGTTCGGCCTGTTCGGGGTGCGACTGGCCACGACGCTGGTCCGCCAAGGCAGCGGCAGCCCGGACCTGCTGGCCGCCGAGCTGGTCCGGCGCAGCGGCCTGGACGAGCTGCGGACCGCCCTGACCAGCCAGTTCACTCAGCGGCGAGACCTGCTCAAGGCCCGGTCGGCGCTGCTGGCCGTGGATCACGTGCTGCGGCGGGAGCCGTCCCCGCAGGGCCGGTCACTGCTGGCCGAGGTGGAGCGGATCCTGGCCGGCAGCCACGAGTTCGCCGAGATGCGGCTGCTGGCCGCCATCCGCTCGTCGTCGGTGGCGATTCCCGGCCCGTACCGCGCCGAAGCCGAACGCCTGCTGGGCGCGAACGGGGGAACGCCGTCCCAGCGGCTGGGCCTGGTCGAGGACACCGAGCCGCGGATGCTGCGCGCGGTGACGATGGAGACGCTGGAGCGGTGGCGGCGGCTCAGCGAGCATCCCGTGTACCCGCACGCCTTCAAGGACGCGGCCCGGACCGTGGTCCGCAGCTGCGAGGGCATCTTGGACGAGCTGCCCGACTGACCCGGGGCCCGGCCTAGTCCGAGTTGAGCATCACCTGGAGCTGGCCGAACAGCTCGCGGCGGCTCTGCGCCCCCAGCCGGCGGCGGATCCGGGCCATGTGGTGTTCGACGGTTTTGGCCGAGATGAACAGCTGGCCGCCGATCTCCTTGTAGGTCAGGCCGGTGAGCACCCGGCGGGCGATCTCCTGCTCCCGCGCGCTGAGGGTGACGCCGGGCCGCGCGGTCCCGGCCCGCTGGTGCCCGCTGGCCTTCGGGGACGGCCCCGCCACGGGCGCCGGGGCCGGCGGCCCCAGGTCCCCGGCGCCGTCCCGCGCCGCCGCCGGGGCGGGCTCGCCGGCCCCCGGCGATACATCCGGCCGCACCGCACGGGCGCATTCCAGCAGCACGGACATGGCCTTGCGGTCGGTGGCCCGGATGGCCGCCTGCCCGGCCAGCCGGGACCCCTCGGCCCCCACCCCGGCCCCGGCCAGCTGACGCGCGGTGGCCACCACCTCGTCCACGTCGGCCGCCCCGGCCAGGACCCGCATCCAGCAGGCCGCCGCCCTGGCCAGCACGGCCGCGTAGGGGCCCGTCGCCACCTCGGCCAGCGCGGACACGTGCCGCCTGGCCTCCTGCGGCGACTCGGCCGCGATCGCGGCGTGCACGCCGTACCAGTTCAGCGGAACCCGCCACAGCTGGGGCTCGCCCAGCTGGGCCAGCAGCGCGTCGGCCTGGCGCAGGTGGGGCTCGATCCACCACTGCTCGCCCCGCCGGGCCGCGGCGACCGCGAGCTCGCCCAGCGGCAGCAGCACGTACAGGTCCACCGGATGCTGAACAAGCGCTTCCCGGGCTCGTGACCAGCCACTCTGCAGCGCGGACAGGTCACCTTCACGCCGGGCCAGGCCCACCGCGATGGCCGCCGCGAACAGCTCGTCGCGCGGTTCCAGCCGGCCGCGGTCGGCCCCGGCCGCCGTCAGCAGGGCGTGGGCGTCGCCGGTGTACCCGCGCGTCATGGCCAGGAAGCCGAGCAGCAGCCGGTGCCGGGTGGCGGCCAGCTGGCCGCCCTGGCGCGCGGAAATGGCCCGTCGCAGGATGGAAGCGGCGGCCGGGAACTCCCCGGCGTGCGTGGCCACCAGGGCGGCCAGCGCCGCGGGGGTGTCGGGCAGGAGCGGCGGGCTGGCCGCCGACTCCAGCAGGCTCGCCGCCCGGCTCAGCTGGGAAAGCGCCATCACCGAGGAGCCGGTGACCGACTCCTCGATGCCGTGGGCGATCAGCGACTCGACCCCGCTGAGCAGGGTCGGCATGGTATCGGCCTGGCCGTCCGAGCCGGCCAGCACCTTCTGCGCCTCACCGAGCGCGCCGGTGCCGACCAGCACGGGCACCGCGACCAGCGGGTATTCGGCTCCGTCCGGGGGGCCGGTCATCCGGTACAGTTCGGCCGCGCGGCCGAGCATGCCCCGGTGGGCCAGGACGGCCGCGGTGATGCCCAGGACCCGCGCCCGCCCGGCCGCGTGATCCTCGCCCCCGTTCTCCTCGTGGCGCTGGACCTCCGCACTGCGGGTTTCATCGATCAGGGCCTCGTCCGCCAGCCGCAGCGCTTCGTCGAGCCGGCCACAGCGGGCGGCAGCATCGGCCCGGCCGGCCAGCAACGCCGGTGACTGCGACCCGGCCGCGGCGGCGGCGGCGAGCAGCCGGCCCGCCAGTTCGGGCGCGGAGCCGAGCGCCTCCTGGCCCGCGGCCAGCAGGACGGCGGCCACCTGGGGGCCGCGCGCACTGGTGCGCAGCAGCGCCTGGCCCACCGGCAGCGCGGACCCGCCGCGGGTCAGCTGCAGGCCGGCCAGCCGGTCACAGATCCGGTTGGTGTACGCGGCCGGGGTCAGCCGCAGCAGCAGCCGGCCCACCAGCGGCACGACCAGGCCGTGATCGGTCATGAGCCCGGTGGACTGGGCCGCCTGCAGGGCACGGTCGATGGCCGCGTCGCCGGCCTCCAGCAGGTGGCTGAGGGTCCCGGTGTCACTGCCGGTGCTGAGCGTCGCCGCGAAGAGCACATCCCGCACGTCGGCGGGCAGGGCTTCGATGACGTACCGGAGTTGCTCCCGGACCCCGGCCGGGACGTCCAGCCGGGTCCGTGGGGCGAGCTGGCGCACGGCGTCGGCGCCGAGCTGACCGCTGTCCCGCAGTCCCACCACCAGCTGCTCCAGCAGCATGGGCAGACCGGCGGTCTGCTCGTACATCAGCCGGGCCAGCAGCTCCGGGCACGGCGTGCCGAGCAGTTCACCGACCCGGTCCGCGATGGCGTCCCGGTCCAGGTGGCCGAGCACGACCGGGGCCCGGTGAGCGGTCAGCGCGGCGCCGAGCGTGGTCAGCGCGGGACTGGCCGGCCAGCGCCGGTGCGCGACCAGCAGCCGCTGCCCGGGCGACCGGGTGAGCCCGTGCAGCCAGGTCAGCCCGGCCTCATCCAGCAGGTGCGCATCGTCGATGAGGACGGCGGCGCCGGTCAGATCAGCTGATCGGCCCGGCGGCCGCTCACGGACGACCGGCACCCCCGCCGCGGCGTAGGCGGCCGCGGCCGCTTCCAGGTACGGGGTCTTACCGCACCCGCCCGGGCCGATGATGTCGACCAGCAGCTCCGCACCGGGCTCGGCCCTGATCTCACCGGGCAGCGTGCCCGCCGGCGCGGGCGCAGCACTGCGCGGAGGTGGCACGGCTGGCCCCATCTACCAGGCCGCCCGGTCACGGCCCACCGTGGCCGAAATCACCAGCATCGTGCTCCTAGGTCGCTCGCCGGCCGTCGCAGGCACCGTCCAGTGCGGGACACGCGGGACGACTCGAGCTGGGAGGAAGGCCGTCAAGTCGGAGCGAACCGGTCGCTACGGCCACCCTCATGCACGCCCCCGGAGAACAGTAGATCGCACTTTGTCACTACGTACCGGTTAATTTCAGGTTTCGGCGTTTAAAGTCGCGCAGTTGACATTTCGCTGCGTCTTCGCAGGCCAGAGCGGCCCCGGGGCCCAGCAGATTCCACCCGACCGTGAACGGAGCACGGCCTGCTCACCGCAACGGCGCCGCGATTGGTTACAGTGTGTTTACTAGGGTTCAGGTTTCCGTAGTCATCTGGGAGCGGCGGGGGATGGCGGTCAAAGCCGAAGATGTGGCCGCGAGGCTGCTGGCCGAATTTCCGCGCGCGCTGCGGAGCGGGCAGGTGGTGGCCTACTTCCAGCCCGAGGTCGAGCTGTCCTCCGGCCGGGTGGTCGCCGCCGAATCCCTGGCCCGGTGGGACCACCCTGAGCTGGGCACGCTGTCGCCGGTGCTGTTCACCCCGCTGGCCAGCAGGCTGGGCCTGATGAACGAGCTGACCCAGCTGGTCCTCCAGCTGTCGCTCACCCAGCAGCGGGCCTGGGCCGCGGCCGGCTGGGACATCCCGGTTTCGGTCAACGTCGGGCCGGAAAGTGTGGCGGACCCGG
>DASWVA010000524.1:0-15685 GCA_036401415.1 Streptosporangiaceae bacterium | reverse complement strand
AAGGACCTGACCGGCGGGAACGGTGCCGAGGTGGTGCTGGACTTCGTGGCCGAAGAGGGCGCGGAGATGGACGGGTGGAACATGACCGCCCCGGCGGGCTCCTACTTCGTCATCGGCTACGGCGGCACGCTGCACATCCCGCCGCTGGACATCATCTCCACCGAACGCAACATCATCGGCAACATCGTCGGGACCTACAACGAACTGGCCGAACTGATGGCCCTGGCCCAGGCGGGCAAGGTCACCCTGCACACCCGGACCTACCCGCTGGACGCCGCAGCCGAAGCGCTCGCTGACCTCGACGCGGGGCGCGTCCGCGGCCGCGCCATCCTCGTCCCGTAACCCGCCCCGGTTACGCCCGGTTTCCCCGGCCGGGGCCTGTCTCGTTTCGCCGCACCTTCAAGTACGTCCCAGGAGGACCAATGGCCAAGGAACTGCGTTTCAGTGAAGAAGCCCGGAGCCTGCTGCTGGCGGGCGTTGACCAGCTGGCCGAAGCCGTGAAGTCGACACTCGGCCCCAAAGGGCGCAACGTCATCCTGGAGAAGATCACCGGCACCCCGGTCGTCACCAACGACGGTGTGACCATCGCGCGCGAGATCCACCTGAAGAACCAGTTCGAGAACATGGGCGCTCAGCTGGTCAAGGAAGCGGCGATCAAGACCAACGACATCGTCGGCGACGGCACCACCACGGCCACCGTGATCGCCCAGGCGATCGTGCACGAGGGCATGAAGGCCATCGCCGGCGGCGGCAACCCGGTGCTGGTCAAGCGGGGCATCGACCTGGCCGTGGGCCACCTGGTCGAGTATCTGCGCGGGGTCGCGTACCCGGTGGCGACCGAGGAGGACTACACCCGGGTGGCGGCCATCTCGGCCAACGACGACGACGTCGTGGGCCAGGTCATCGCCAACGCGCTGTACACCGTGGGTGACAACGGCATCGTCACGGTCGAGGAGTCACCGTCCCCCGGGATGAGGGTCGACTTCGTCGAAGGCTTTGAGTTCGACAACGGCTACCTGTCGCCCTACATGGTCACCAACCCGGCCGCGCTCGAGGCGGTGGTCGACGACCCGTACATCATGCTCTGCAGCGAAAAGATCACCAAGGTGCAGGAGCTGATGCCGCTGCTGGACAAGATCATGCGGGGCGAGCGGCGGCCGCTGATCATCCTGGCCGAGAACGTCGAGGGCTCCGCGCTGTCGATGCTGGTCCACAACCACGTCAACGGGGCCTTTCAGTGCGTGGCCGTGCGCGCCCCCGGCTTCGGCGACCGGCGTCTGCACAAGCTGGAGGACATCGCCGCGCTGACCGGCGGTGAGGTGCTCAGCCGGCACGCCGGGTTCACGCTGGAGACGATGACCGTGGCCCAGCTCGGCCGGGCGTCCCAGGTGCGGGTGACCGCGGACAACACCACGATCATCGGCGGGGCCGGCTCCAAGGAGGCGGTCGAGTTCCGGCTGACCCAGATGCGGGCCGAGCTCGGGCGGGCCCAGTTCGGCATCGACGAGGACGTGCTCACCGAACGGATCGGCGCCCTGTCCGGCAAGGTCGCGGTGATCAGCGTGGGGGCCGCCACCCCCGCTGAGCTGAAGGAACTCCAGCACCGGGTGGAGGACGCGCTGTCGGCGACCCGGGCCGCCATGGCCGAGGGCATCGTGGCCGGCGGCGGCGCCGCACTGCTGCACGCCGAGAGCGCCCTGGACGACCTGGACGTCAAGGGCGACTACCAGATCGGCGTGGACATCGTGCGGCACTCGCTCACCGAGCCCGCCTACCTGATCGCGGCCAACGCCGGCTACAACGGCACCGAAGTGGTGGCGAAGGTCAAGGAACTCAAGGTGGACGAGGGTTTCGACGCCCTCGAGGGCCGCTACGGGAACATGATCGAGATGGGCATCATCGACCCGCTGCGGGTGGCCCGGTCGGCCCTGCAGAACGGCGCCTCGGTGGCGGGCCTGCTGCTGACCACCAACACCCTGGTCGCCGAGGAACAAACCCCCTGGGGGGGCAGCGCCGCCCTGATGACCGAATTCGGGCCGCTGGATGAGGGCCTGAACCAGCCCTCGCCGGACTCCAGCACGCCGCAGTCGCTAGGCCTGGGCCCGTCGGTCGGCTGAGTCCGCCCGGCTAGCCGAGGGCGACCAGTAACCGGGCCGGGACGGTATGAGACATTGTGCGCATGCCTGATCTCCCGTTCCCCGGTGACGGCGGTGTGGTCCACGGTTACCTGGCGGTGCCGGGTGGCCCCGGAACCACACCGCCACCGGAGCGCTGGCCGGGCGTGGTGGTCATCCACGAGGCCTTCGGCCTGACCGAGGCGATCAGGGCGCAGGCGGACCGGCTGGCCAGCGAGGGTTTCCTGGCCTACGCCCCGGACCTGTACCTGGGCAAGCCCTGGGTCCGGTGCGTGCGCCGGGCGGTCCAGCAGCTCCGGGCCCAGTCCGGTCCCGCGTTCACCGCGATCGAGTCGGCCCGGGCCTGGCTGGCCTCCCGGCCCGACTGCTCGGGCCGGACCGGGGTGATCGGCTTCTGCATGGGCGGCGCCTTCGCGCTGCTGTGCGCGCCCCGGGACGGCTTCGCCGCGGTCAGCATCAACTACGGCCACGTCCCGGCCGATGCCGAAACGGCCCTGGCGGGTGGCTGCCCCGTGGTGGGCAGCTTCGGCGCCCGGGACCCCATGGGGGTCAAGCCTCCTGACCGCCTGGAGCAGGCCCTGACCACCCTGGGCGTCCCGCACGACATCAAGGTCTACCCCGACGCCGGTCACCGGTTCATGAACAAGCCCCCCGGCCCCCTGGCCCCGCTGGCCGACGCCGCGCGCATGGGCTACCACGAAACCGCGGCGGAGGACTCCTGGCGCCGCATCGTCGCGTTCTTCCACCACCACCTGCGCCCCTGAGGCCTCCTGCGGGGCCCTTCCCGGGGCCCGGCTCCTAGTGCCCGACGTACCGGGGGCGCTCCTTGCGCACGAACGCCGCCGTGGCCTCCTGGTGGTCCACGGTCTGGCCCAGCCGGGCCTGCACCACCGCTTCCTCCTCGAGCGAGTCGTCCAGCCCGTGCCCGGCCGCGAACAGCAGCGCCTGCTTGATCGCGCCGTAGGCCGCGGTCGGCCCGGCCGCGAGCCGGCGCACCAGGTCCAGGGCGTTCTCGCTGAGCTCGCCGTCCGGCACGACCGAAGTCACCAACCCGAGCTGCAGGGCCCGCTCGGCCGGTACCGGCTGCGCCAGCATCAGCAGTTCCGCCGCCCTGGCCGGCCCGGCCAGCCGGGCGAGGGTCCACGACACGCCGGTGTCCGGACCGAGTCCGACCGCGGCGAACGACATGACCAGCGAAGCGCTTTCGGCCGCGATCCGGAAGTCACAGGCCAGGGCCAGGCCCGCTCCCGCCCCAGCGGCCACACCATTCACGGCAGCCACCACAGGTTTGGGCATGGTCATGATCTCGCGCACGATGGGGTTGTAGTGCTCCCGCACGGTGTTCAGCGCGGTCGGGCCCGAGGCCAGCTTCCCGGCGTGTTCAACCAGGTCCTGACCTGCGCAGAAGCCTCGCCCGTGGCCGGTCAGGAGCACGGCCCGGACCGGCTCGCCGGCCGCTCGCCGGAGCGCGGCCAGCAGTCCTTCCTTCAGCTCGGTGGTCAGCGCGTTCAGCGCCTTCGGCCGGTTGAGCTGGATTACGGCCACGTCGCCGGCCGCCTCGTAGAGCACCGTGTCGGTCATCGTCGTCCTCCCGGATGGTCATGCCCGGCCGGGACCGGGCACCGGGGAATCCCCGTGTCACAGCACCGCAGACGCGTCGCCAGAACGCGATCATTACCATTCTGCGTCCGAACACGGGATAATAGGGCGACTGACGAAGACGTTTGGGACTGGCCGGTTCCGCCGCTGGCGCTGGGACCGCGGAGTGTAGTGGCACGAAGGTCCGGCGCGGATCCGAGGGAGAAGGGGTGCAGGATGGCGGCGATGAAGCCGCGGACGGGTGACGGTCCGCTTGAGGTCACCAAAGAGGGACGCGGCATTGTCATGCGCGTTCCTCTCGAAGGTGGTGGCCGTCTGGTGGTCGAGCTGTCCGCTGATGAGGCTGCCAAGCTGGGAGATGCCCTCAAAGTGGTCGTTGGCTGACGGTGCCGGCCGGGATCGCTGTCACCCCGCAGCCCACGGCCGGGTCGTCCGGGCTCGACGACGCCCTGACGACTCCCGGCGGGACCGGCGGCGCCGCCCTGATTGCGGTCCCGGTCCGGCGGCCGCAACTCCGGTCGTTCCAGGACGCTGAGCCCGCCGAACCCGGGGACGGCTGGGCCGGGGTCACCGGGGTGAGCACCACCGCGCTGGCCCCGGCCACGGGCCTGACCGTGGCCGAGGCGGTGACCGCGTTCGACCTGTCCGGTAAGCCCGGCGAGATCGTCCGGCTGGCCGCCCGGACCGCGGACGGCGTACTCCGGCTGATCCTGCTCGGTGTGGGCGACGGCAGTGCCGCGGACCTGCGCCGGTCCGGTGCCGCGCTGGCCCGGCAGGTGGCGGAGGGGACGACCGCGCTGGCCGCCCTGCCCGACGGCACGGATCCAGATCCGTTCGTGGAGGGCACCCTGCTCGGCGGCTACCGGTTCTCGCTCAGGTCCCGGGACCACCAGGATCCGGATCCGGCCGAAGGTGCCCGCTCGGTGCGGTTGCTGACCCCCGCGGACCCGGCGGGCGACCCTGCGGCCGCGTCCGCACGAAATGACGGCCGAGGCCCGTTGCGAGCCAGCGTGGTCGCGGCCGCGGTGTCCCTGGCCCGGGACCTGGTCAACATGCCGTCCGACGTCAAGACGCCGGCCTGGCTGGCCGCCCAGGCCGAGCAGGCGGCCCGCCGGTCCGGTGTCGCCGTGCGGATCCGGGACGAGGCGGACCTCGCCCGCGCGGGTTTCGGTGGCATCCTGGCCGTCGGCGCCGGGTCGGAGCACCCGCCCCGGCTGATCGAGCTCACCTACGCCCCGGACGGCGCCCGCGGCCACGTGGTGCTGATCGGCAAGGGCATCACGTTCGACAGCGGCGGCCTCTCGCTGAAGCCGAACGAGGCCATGAAGCAGATGAAGACCGACATGGCCGGCGGCGCCGCCGTGATCGGCGTGCTGTCCGCGGTGGCCGAGCTGGATCTCAAGGTGCGGGTCACCGGCCTGGTCGGGGCGGCCGAGAACCTGCCGTCCGGTTCGGCCATGCGCCCGGGCGACGTCATCACCAGCTACGGCGGCCGCACCATCGAGGTCCTCAACACCGACGCCGAAGGCCGCCTGGTCCTCGCCGACCTGCTCGGCTACTCCGCCCAGCTCCACCCGGACACCACGGTCGACCTGGCCACCTTGACCGGCGCGGTCAGCGTCGCCCTGGGCGGCCAGATCGCCGCCCTCTACGCCAGCCACGACGACCTGGCCGAGGCCTTGCGGGCGGCCGGGCAGGCCACCGGCGAGCGGCTGTGGCGGATGCCCCTGCCGGAGGACTACACCACCGCGCTCACCTCGAACACCGCGGACCTGGCCCACGTGCCCAGCAGCATGAACGGCGCCGCGAACGGCCAGGCCTCTTCGATCGTGGCGGCCCTGTTCCTGCGCGAGTTCGCCGGTGGCCGCCGCTGGGCCCACCTCGACATCGCCGGCGCCGCCCGGTCCGGCTCCGACGACGGCGAGCTCACCAAGGGCGGCACCGGTTTCGGCACCCGCCTGCTCCTGCACTGGCTGGCCACCGGCCCGTACTGATCGGCACCCGGGCCGGTGCACGGCCAGGACCGGGTCGCTGACCGCGGGCTCCCGGGCCGGGACTCAGGCGCGTTTGACCGCGGCGATGAGGCCTTCGCCGACCGGGATGAAGACGGGGGTCAGGCGGTCGTCGGCCCGGAGGATCCCGGCCACCTCGCGGGCCTGCGGCGTGTCCGGGGGGCCCCAGCCGGCCGGCCCGGGGATCTCCGGGCCAGCCGTTTCCGCCGGGTCCAGCCCGGCCAGGTCCGGGGGAATAACCACGTCGTCGAAGGCCACGATGCCGCCGACCCGCAGGAGGCGCAGGGCGGCCTCCAGGTAGTCGGGGTACTCGCGGGGGTCGGCGTCGCAGAACACCAGGTCGTAGGCACCGTCCGACAGGCGTGGCAGCACATCCAGGGCCCGCCCCAGGATGAGCCGGTACCGGTTGGCCGCGAACCCGGCCCGGGCGAACGCCTTGCGGGCCATGCGCTGATACTCGGGCTCCACGTCCACGCTGGTCAGCACACCGTCTGGCCGCATACCGTGCAGCAGCCAGATACCGGAGGAACCGCAGCCGGTGCCCATCTCGACCACCGTGCGGGCGCTGATCGCCGCGGCCAGGAACCGCAGCACGGCCCCGGCGGCCGGCCGGATCGGATCGCTGCCGCCCAGCTCTTCGGCGCTGGCCCGGGCCTCGAGCAGTGGCTCGTCCTCGGGCAGGTACCCGTCCGCGTAGCCGAGGGCCGCGTATACGCTCGCGATAACTTCCTCCCCGGGCAGAAAACCAACCGCAGCTGAGCCTAGCCGCCGTCGGGACCGGGAACCAATTCGGCCGGCTGGGCCGTTAGCTGATGCGGCAGGTAAATGACCCGTCCGGCCGGGAACCGCGGCCGCGGCCGCCCGGCTCCGGACCCGGGCCGGGTGTGGGTGGCGCAACCGGAGATTCACAGGCACGATGGTGCTGACGCCGGTGCAGGTCGGCCGGGCGGGACGGGACGGCAGTGCGGGACGAGACAAGGGAGATCGCCGTGGCGGACGCTGGCCCGCGGCACGCCCCGGATCCGGAGTGGATCGCACCCAGCTGGGACGACATCGTCCGGACCCATTCGGCCCGGGTCTACCGCCTTGCCTACCGGCTCACCGGAAACCCGCACGACGCCGAGGACCTGACCCAGGAGGTCTTCGTCCGGGTGTTCCGTTCCCTGGCCAGTTACACGCCCGGCACGTTCGAGGGCTGGCTGCACCGGATCACCACCAACCTGTTCCTGGACCTGGCCCGGCGCCGCCAGCGGATCCGGTTCGAGGGCCTCGGGCCGGACGTCCAGGGCCGCCTGTCCAGCGGCGGCCCGACCCCGGCCGAGGCGTTCGACGACCGCCACCTCGACAGCGACATCCAGGCCGCCCTGCATGATCTGGCCCCCGAGTACCGCGCCGCCGTGGTCCTGTGCGACATCGAAGGCTTGTCGTATGAGGAGATCGCGGCCACTCTGGGCGTGAAGATCGGCACCGTGCGGAGCCGCATCCACCGCGGCCGCGCTCAGCTGCGGACCGCGCTGGAGCACCGGCGCCCGCGCCGCCCCGGCCCTGACCTCGCGCCCGGCCCCGGCCCCGCGCGCGCCGTGAAAGGTGAGTCCTGATGGGGCATCTCGGGTACCGCCTGTCGGCACTGGTGGACGGCGAGCTCGGCGCCGACGAACGCGACCGGGTGCACGCCCACCTGGCCCGCTGCGAAGGCTGCCGGGCCGAGGCCAACGAGCTGCGGGCGCTGAAGAAGCGCATGAGCGGCCTGGGTGACGTCGACCCAGGTGACGCGCTGACCGCCCGGCTGATCGGCATCGCCGGCCCGGGCGCCCCGGTCCCGCTGCGCCGGCGGGCCCGGCGGATGACCAAGCGCCCTCGGCCCGGTTTCCTTACCGTGCCGGGTGCGGGAGTCAGGCCCGCGCCGGCCCGGCCCGGCCACCAGCGGCACCGGGGCCGCTACCTGGCCCTGGGCGTCGTGTCGTGCGTGTTCGCCGGCCTCGGCGTCACCGCGTTCACCATGGGCGGCGGCGGTCAGGACACCCCCGGGCCGCGCATCACCCCCCAGATTCAGCTGTACAGCATGCAGCACGCGATCACCACCGGGCAGGTCCCGGCGGCCGGATCGTCCGCGCCCAGCCCCGGCTCCACCGGCCCGGCGTCCGGGCCGTGAACGGCCACCGGCTCCACCGCCGGCCGGCCTGGGTGGCCGCGCCCATCCTGCTGGCCGTCCCGGGTCTGCTGCTGGCCGGCTGCGGCAGCCACCAGGCCGCGCCGGGCACCGCCGCCGCCGCGGCCGCCGCGGCCCCGCCACCTCTGCTCAAGCCGTCCGCGCCGCAGGACGGCGGTCCCGGCCTGCGACTGCTGCAGCAGGCCGCCCAGGCCGGGTTGAACGTCTCCTACCAGGGCGTGGAGATGGTGTCGGTCATGGGGGTCAACGGCGACAGCACGATGGTGGCCAACGTCTGGCACCGCAGCGGCGGTGAGACCCTGGTCCAGGCCGAGCCGGCCGAGCCGGCCGCCCTGTCCGGCGGCACCAGCAGCCAGACCCCGGAGGGCGTGCTGGGCGTCACCGGCCAGCTGGTGGCCCTGCTCGGCAGCAACTACGACCTGGCCTACACGGGGACCGCGACCGTGGACAACCGGCTGGCGCTGACGGTGGAGGCGGTCCGTGAGGACGGCACGCTGGCCGCCCGGTTCTGGCTCGATTCAGCGACCAAGCTGCCGCTGCGCCGTGAGGTGTTCGACGCCCGGGCGCGGCTGATCGGTGAGGACGTCTTCATCGACCTCACCCCCAACCCCGTCGCGTCGCAAGCGCCCACCGCCGCCGCTGGCCGCGCGGCCCAGCCGCTCACCGCGGTCGACGTGACCCAGCTGCGGGACCGTGGCTGGCCCGTCCCCGGCGCGCTGCCCGACAAGCTGGCCCTGTTCGAGGCGGACGAGGCCAGCACCAGCTCGGGCACCGTGCTCGACCTGGGCTACTCCGACGGCCTGTCCGTGGTGTCGATCTTCGTGCAGCGCGGCGCGCTGGCCCCGAAACTGGCCGGCTACCAGAAGATCACCCTGGACGGCCGCCACGTCTACGCGGGCCAGCCCGACCAGCGCAGCGTGACCTGGGCCGGTCACGGCTTCGTGTTCACGGTCATGGCCGACGCGCCCCGGGTCACCCTGGACAAGGCGGTCGCGACGCTGCCCTACGACGCCCCGCCCGGCTTCTGGGACCGGCTGTCCACCGGATTTGGGCGCCTGGCCACCCTGGCCAACCCGTTCCGCTGACCCCGCGGCTGACCCCGCGGCGATTTCCCGTCCCTGGCCGCCCGGATCGCCTTCGCCCGCCAGTTCCCCCGACGGTTTACAGTGGACTACGGGACGAGAACCGTCCCGCTCGTGAGCTGCGATGGAGAGCCCCGGTGTTCGATCTGTCCGTTGGAAAGATCTTGTTCCTGGCCGTGATTGCGCTGGTGATCTTCGGGCCGAACGAGCTGCCCAAGATGGCGTCCAAGGCCGGCAAGGCCCTGCGCGAGCTGCGCCAGATCGCCGAAGGCGCCAAGAACGACCTGCGGGAGGGCCTGGGCCCGGAGTTCGCCGACTTCGAGATCGAGGACCTCAACCCCCGCCGCTTCGTGCAGAAGCACCTGCTCAGCGACATGGACCTGAACGGCACCGGCACTGGCGCCGCCGCCAGCGCCACCCGCCCCGGGGCTGCGCCTGCGCTGCTGGCCGGCGAGGAGCCCCCGTTCGACATGGAAGCGACCTGAGGAGCCCCGTCCCTATCTGGGAGAGATCGACAGGGACCGGCCAGCCAGACCCCGCGCGCGAGTGCTGAGGCCGTCGGCCACCTTCCGGAGTGCCTGGGCCGCGGGGGCGTCCGGGGCGCTGAGGACCAGCGGCACGCCCTCGTCGCCGCCCTGACGGAGGCGGGTGTCGATCGGGATCTGGCCCAGCAGCGGGACCGGGGTCCCGGTGATCCGGGTCAGGGCCGCGGCCACCGTCTCACCGCCGCCGGAACCGAACACGTCGGTGGGCTCCCCGCAGTGCGGGCAGAGCAGGTAGGACATGTTCTCGATGACCCCGGCGACGCGCTGATGGGTCTGGGTGGCCACCGCGCCGGCGCGCTCCGCGACCTCGGCCGCGGCCAGCTGCGGCGTGGTCACCACCAGCAGCTCGGCGTTCGGCAGCAGCTGGGCCACGGAAATGGCCATGTCCCCGGTGCCCGGCGGCAGGTCGAGCAGCAGGACGTCGAGGTCGCCCCAGTACACGTCGGTCATGAACTGCTGCAGCGCCCGGTGCAGCATCGGCCCGCGCCAGACGACGGGGGAGTTGCCCTCCTTGAACATGCCGATCGAGATGACCTTCACCCCGTGCGCCGACGGCGGCATGATCATCTTTTCGACCTGGGTCGGCCGGCCGGTGACGCCCAGCATCCGCGGGACCGAGTGCCCGTAGATGTCCACGTCCGCCAGGCCCACCGACAGCCCCGAGGCGGCCAGGGCCGCGGCCAGGTTCACGGTGACCGACGACTTGCCGACCCCGCCCTTGCCGCTCGCCACCGCGAACACCCGGGTCAGCGACGTGGGCTGGGAGAACGGGATTTCCGGGGCGGCCTGCCCGCCCCGGAGCTGGGTCTGCAGCGCCTTGCGCTGGTCCTCGCTCATCACGTCCAGCTCGACCCGGACCCGGGACACTCCCTCCAGCGCGCTCACGGCCGCGGTGACGTCGCGGGTGATGGTCTCGCGCAGCGGGCAGCCGGCCACGGTGAGGTAGACGTCGACGCGGACGGTGCCGTCCGGTGAGATCTCGATGTTCTTGACCATGCCGAGGTCCGTGATCGGCCGGTGGATCTCGGGGTCGTTCACGCTGGCGAGCACGCGGGACACCTGCTCGGCCGTGGGCGGGGACATGGTGGGGGACGTCATGCCCTCATGCTATGAAGCAGCGGCCAGCAAGGCGAAACGCGGGGTGCGACCCGCCCGGCCCAGCGTCGCCGCGGTGGAACATCCCCGGACCGGCCGGGGCGCGGCCGCCGTTCTAGGCTCTTCCCCTGAGGCCTTGCGGGCAAGCCTGAGGCCGTCCGGGAAGGACGTGTCATGGCGGACAAGTACCGGCCGCGCCGATCCTGCCTTTCCGTACCCGCCAGCAGCGATCGTTTCATCGCCAAGGCACGCGACCTGCCCGCCGACCAGGTCTTCCTCGACCTGGAGGATTCGGTGGCCCCGGCGGCCAAGGACGACGCCCGGCGCCTGGCCGTGACCGCGCTGGCCTCGGGTTCCTGGCGGGCCGGGATCCGGGCGGTCCGCATCAACGACGCCACCACCCCCTGGGCCTACCAGGACGTGGTGGCCGTGGCCGAGGGAGCGGCCGGCACGCTCGACGTGATCGTGCTGCCGAAGGTCACCGACCCGGGTCATATCGTCTGGCTCGACCTGCTGCTCACCCAGATCGAGCGGGCCACCGGCCGGGACGGCGACCCGATCGGGATCGACGCGCAGATCGAGGACGCGCAGGGCCTGGCCGCGGCGGAGGCCATCGCGGCCGCATCAAGCCGGCTGGAGTCACTGGTCTTCGGCCCCGCCGACTTCATGGCCAGCATCGGCATGCCCTCGCTGACCGTGGGCCAGGCCGGCCGCGGCTACGCCGGCGACGCGTTCCACTACCCGCTGATGCGGATCCTGGTCGCCGCCCGGGCCCACGGCCTTCAGGCCATTGACGGCCCGTACGTCAAGGTGCACGACGCCGAAGGCTTCCGCCGTGCCGCGGGCAGTGCGGCCGCTCTGGGTTTCGACGGCAAATGGGTGCTCCACCCCGGCCAGATCACCGCGGCCAACGAGACGTTCACCCCCCGTCAGGCCGACTACGACCGCGCCGAGCTCATTCTTGACGCCTACGGCCACGCCACCGCCGCCGACCGGCGCGGCGCGGTCCTGCTGGGTGACGAGATGATCGACGAGGCCCAGCGCAAGATGGCTCTGCGCGTGGCGCTCAAGGGCCGGGCCGCCGGCCTGGAACGCGCCTTAGAGCAATCCCCAGGCCCGCAGCGTCTCGGCCAGGCCCGTGGTCAGCGTCAGGGCGCCCAGCTCGCGGGGCCCGACCCAGCGAGCGTCCGCGGCGTCGTCCCCGGCGGTCAGTGTCCCGCCGGTGACGGTGGCCGTGTAATCCCGGATGTCGAGGACGGTCCCGGCCGGACCGGGCCGTTCCACCACGCCCACCAGCGGGCCGGGGTTCACGGTGAGCCCGGTCTCCTCCAGCATCTCCCGGGCCAGGGCCTCAGGGTCGGACTCCCCGCGCTCGACCCGGCCGCCCGGCAGCGACCAGCGGCCCGCCTCGGGATCGTGGCCGCGCTGGATGAGCAGCAGGCGGCCGGCGCCGTCCCGGACAATCGCACCAACGCACGGAATCCGGCGGGCAGTGGTCAACGTGGTCACGGTCCTTCCGTTCGGCTCCGGGTTCGTTCGGCCCCCGAGTCCATGCGGCTCTGAGTCCGTAATGCCCGGTGCTGATCGTTATGACGCCGGTCATCCGGGTCAGCTTCCAGTGGCGGGAACGGACGGCCAGCGCGGCGGCGCGGCAGCCGGTGTCTACCAAATGCCCCAATTATGGTGACTACATGTGACCGCCTGGGAATGTCTGTCCAGATATAAGTAGTCCCGCCAGGCTGATCCCATAAACGGCTCTTTCGGTGAAACAGGTGGCGTTTTCCCAGTACAAAGCCGGGAAAGGCAGGTCACGGTTCGATTGCGGGCGGTTGCCGACGGGTCTGCCATCGATACACTCGGTAAGTCCGCGGATACGGACAAGCGCAGAATAAAGTCACGGACAGCAATTAAAGCCGATCTGTGTCAACCTGGTCACGCTGTGCAGCGTCTTGATAGTAGGAGACCTTGCCGGCGCCAGCCCGGTGGCCGGCCGTTCGGTGATCGCCACCAAACGGCCCGGCAATACCAGTCCTGACCCGGCCCGAAACGGGCCCAAAGCGGTCCTGTCCGGTGCCCGCAATTCACCGGACAGGACCTTGAATCTCGCCCTGTACTGGAGGGACGGAGACCGTGAAAGACCTTAGCAATGCCGCCTGCCCCGCAGCTGCGGCCCTGGTGCCGAAAGAGCTTCGGCCGGGTGACGCGCCACCCGCTGGCCCGGGGCGGCGCATCACCCCGCCCGGCGCCCCTGCGGAGCCCCTTACCGGCTGAGCCGGTTCCCCGCCGCCGGTTCCCCGTTCCCCGCTCCCGCCCCCGCGTCCGCCCCGCGTCCGGCGCCGCTGACCGGGTCCCGGCCAGCCTGATCTTGTCTCTGCTTCGCTCTGGCCCACTCACGAGCAGACTCCACCACACTGCGAGTTCGCGTGATCACTCAGTGCTGGACTCTGCTGGGGGGTGGTCCCCCTCAGCCCGTGCGCTAGCACGGTTCCGTTTCATGGGAGGAACCCGAATGTCCTTCAAGGCAAAGCTTGCGGCCGGTGCCGCAACGTTCGCGATGGTCGGCGGTGGCCTGGGTGTGGCCGGCACGCTCACGGCGAGTGCGGCCACCCCGTCATGTGGCTCCAACTGCGTGAGCCTGTTCACGCAGAAGTACGGTCCCCAGTACATGGTGGACGTCTACCAGCAGCGCGCGGTCGCCGGTAACGAGTCGATCCTGTACCAGAAGTCCAACAGCGACCCCGCCCTGGACTTCACGTTCAGCTTCTCGGGCACGGTCAACAGCTTCTACAACAAGTACGGGCTGGTGACCGCGGCGTTCGCGCACACGTACGGCCAGGACCCGGCCTTCCAGATCCAGTACTCGCCGTACGGCGTGAACTCCGGGTTCTGCCTGTCCACCTGGCCGGGAGAGGCGCCGCAGCCGGGTTACAAGGTCCGGCTCGAGTTCTGTGGCCAGTACTCGAACACGCTGTGGGCGGCCGACATCGGCAACCAGGTCTACGACCACCACAGCACCGCCTTCGGCACCCACCGCGACGTCCCGCTCATCAACGGGGCGACCAACAGCTTCTCCAACCCGGAGGTGCTGAACTACCCGGCCGGCAACCCGACCGACTACCCGCGGCCGGTGCTGAACGTCCAGCCCGAGAACACCTACTCCAACGGTGTCGTGTTCGACAACCAGGAGTGGGGCGGCATTCTCGGCCCGATCAGCTGACCCCGCCCCTGCGGGGGTGACGGGGCAGAGTCACCGGCCACCTGACGGGCGGCAGGCACCACGCCTGCCGCCCGTCAGTGCTTGGATGGCCGGGTGCGCATCGACCTTCACACGCACAGCAGCGCCTCGGACGGAACCGACCCGCCCGCCGAGGTGATGGCCCGCGCCCGGGCCGGGGGCCTGGACGTGATCGCCCTGACCGACCACGACACCGTGGCCGGTCACGACGAGGCCCGCGCTGGCCTGCCGCCGGGACTGGGCCTGGTCCCCGGGATGGAACTGTCCTGCACGCTCGGTGGCCGGAGCCTGCACCTGCTGGCCTACCTGTTCGACCCGGCCTACCCGGCCCTGGCCGGGGCGGTGGCCGATATCCGGGACGACCGGATCCGGCGGGCCCGGGTCATGGTGGACAAGCTGGCCGCCCTGGGCACCGGCGTGACCTGGCCGCAGGTGGCGGCGATCGCCGGGGACGGCGTGG
This sequence comes from Streptosporangiaceae bacterium, assembly GCA_036401415.1. GTDB lineage: Bacteria > Actinomycetota > Actinomycetes > Streptosporangiales > Streptosporangiaceae > Bog-532. The sequence continues at coordinate 1,352 of DASWVA010000524.1, read as the reverse complement.
TCGGCCGCCCGCACATCGCCCGTGCCCTGGCCGACACGGGCGCGATCAGCGAGCCCTCCGAAGCGTTCACCCCGGACTGGATCGGCGACGGCGGCCGGGCGCATGCAAACAAGTACGCCCTCGACCCGGCGCAGGCCATCGCCCTGATCCGCGCGGCCGGCGGGGTCAGCGTGCTGGCCCACCCGCGCTCGGGCGGCTACCAAGTGCCGAGCCAGGTCATTGCGGACCTGGCCGCCGCGGGCCTGACCGGCCTGGAGGTGTGGCACCCCGACCACTCACCCGCGATGCGCGGCCGCCTGCGCGTGCTCGCGGCCGATCTCGCCCTGATCCCCACCGGCGGCAGCGACGACCACGGCGCGCTGACCGGTCACCGCCTCGGCGCCGGGATCACCGCGCCCGAGGCGTTCAGCGCCCTGGTGGCCCAGGCTCACCAGCGCGGCTCATGATCCCCGTCGGCCGGCGGCCCAGGAACGCCACCAGGCGGTCGCCCGCGCTGGTCCGGCGGGGCACCAGCACAGGATCGGCGAACAGCCCCGGCCGGGTGTGCCGGGGCACGAGCAGCGCCGCGTACGGCAGCAGCTCGGTAGCCAGCCGGGACGGCACCGGCTGGTCATCGCCGCAGCTGATGAAGATATCCCAGCCGTGTACGGCCACTTCGATGGCGCCCGTGATCGCGACCACGCTGGCGGTCAGCCGCCGGTCACCCACGTTCACCACATCCTCGCCGCCCCGCGTCCCGGCGCACGCCCACAGCAACCTCGCCGCCCGCCCGGCCAGCCCGGCGACCAGTTCCCCGTCCTGCTCCGGCACGGAAGGCGCCCCCGCGGGGCCTTCCGTGCCGGAGCTTCGCCCGTCCGGGCCGACCACACGGGTTCGCAGGCCTCCGGCCACGGTGTCGAACGAGCCGCCCAGGTGGAGCAGCAGCGTCCGGAGGTCCCAGCCCGGGCACGGCGTGGGCCTGCCCAGCAGGTCCGTGGTTGCGTGCCCGGCACCGGACAGCGCGTACCGGACGGCGCGCTCCAGCAGCCGGTACTCGCTTCGCACGGTGCTCACCTTGGCGCCCACCTCGGCCGGGTCACGGGGGACGGCAGCCGCCGTCGCCGATACAGACCACCGGGGCGGCCGGATTTCACCGCCGTCACAGCAGCAGATTTTCCGGCACTCGCCTCCTTCCGGGGCGGCCCCCGGCGCAGAGGAGTGACAATGGCCGTGCCGACCACCACCCTGGGTCCCGGCGGTCCGGTGGTGTCCCGGATCGGGCTCGGGCTGGCCGCACTGGGCCGTCCCGCCTACATCACCGCCGGCCGGGCGGGCGACCTGCCCGACCGCAGCGTCGCCGGCCTGCGCGCCCG
>DASWVA010000523.1:0-2451 GCA_036401415.1 Streptosporangiaceae bacterium | reverse complement strand
CCCGCCGCCGACGGGCCGTGCAGGCAGCAGAGCTGCGGCACCCGCCCGGACAGCGCCACCTGCAGCTGGAAGATCGCGGACGCACCGCGCCGGTCGGAGAAGAAGCCCAGCTGGTCGGTGAGCCGGCCGCCCGCCGAGTCGACCAGGTAAACCACGGGCAGCAGGTCACGGTCGGCCCGTTCCAGGATGCGGACCTGCTTCTCGCAGGTCAGCCGCCCCCACGACCCGGCCTTGACCGAGAAGTCGTGCGCGATGACCGCCACTGGGCGGCCCTCGATCCGGCCCACCCCGGTACGGACCCCGTCGGCGGGCAGGCCGTCGGCGGTCGCGTTGGCCAGCAGGCCGTCCTCGCGCCAGCTGCCCGGGTCGAGCAGCACGGCCAGCCGGTCGGCTACCGGCAGCTTGTCCGGCCACCGGGAGGTGCCGTTACCCTGCTGGGCGGTGACGACGGCCTTGCGGACCGCGTCGGCTCCCCCGGCGGGTGCGGTCACTCGGGTAGTCCCTTGGCCAGGATTTCCAGCTGGATCTCATCGGTGCCGCCACCGATGCGGAGCACGCGGACGTCCCGGTAGTGGCGGGCCACCGGTGTCTCCTCCAGGAAGCCGCTGCCGCCGAACAGCTGCACGCACTCGTCCACGATGTGGCAGGCCGCGATGGCCGCCAGGTACTTGGCCCTGGCCACCGAGGCGCCGGTCTCCGGGTGCCCCGCGTCCAGCCGGGCCGCCGCCCGGTAGGTCAGCAGCTGGGCCGCTTCCAGCTCGACCGACAGCGCGGCCAGCCGGTGCCGGATCGCCTGCTTGCTGATCAGCGGGACGCCGAACACGTCCCGGTCCCGGGCGTAGGCGGTCGCCGCGGCCAGGCACTCAGCCGCGTGCCCGATACCCATGCCGGCCAGCGTCAGCCGCTCCAGCTGGAACGCGGACATGATCTGGTGGAAGCCGCGGCCCCGCTCGCCCAGCACCGCGTCCGCGGGCACGAAGCAGTCGGACAGGATGACCTCGCGGGTGTCCGAGCCGTGCCAGCCCATCTTGCGCAGCGGCTGGCCTACGGACAGTCCCGGGTTGTCCGCCTCCACGATAAACGTGGTGACGCCGCGGTGCCCGTCCGGTGACGTCCGCGCGGCCACCACCAGCACGTCGGCGATGCCCGCGTTGGTGATGAACATCTTGGTGCCGTCCAGCCGGTACCCGCCGTCAGCCGGGGTGGCCCGGGTCGTGAGGCCACCGACGTTCGACCCGGTGCCGGGCTCGGTGACCGCGATGGCCGCGATCTTCTCCCCGGCCACCAGGGCCGGCAGGTAGCGGGCCCGCTGCTCGCTGGTGCCGAACTGGGCGATGTGCGGGGTGGACATGTAGCCGGTGACCAGGGCGGTCACCGCGATCCCGCCGCTGGCGCGGGCCAGCTCCTCGGACAGCACCACGATGGCCAGCGCGTCGCCACCGCCGCCCCCGAACTCCTCGGGCACGGCCAGGCCCAGCAGCCCGGCGCTGCCCATCTCCTTGAGCAGGGCGGCGGGCGGGCGGCCCTTCTCCTCGGATTCTTCGACCACCGGGCGCACCTGACGGTCCACGAAGGTCCGGACGCTGGCCCGGAACTCCTCGTGCTCGGCGTCCAGCTCCCAGGCCTCGGCTGCGGTCATGGATGTTTTCCTCCCGCGAGTTCCGGCCGTCCCGAGTTGCGGGCGCGCCGGACAGGCTAACGAACGTTCATTCGTTACCGTAGAGTGCTGCGCATGCAGCGGTCAATGACGGTCAGCCTGAGCCGGGCCACCGTCATCGACGCGGCGTGCGAATTGTTCGCCGAGGGCGGCTACCGGGGCACGTCCATGAAGGACATCGCGGAGACCCTGGGGGTCCGCGCCTCCAGCCTGTACAACCACGTCTCGTCCAAGCAGGACATCCTGCTGGCCATCATGGACAAGGCCATGGACCGGGCCATCGTCGCCCAGGAGGCGGCGCTGGCCGGCGTCATGGACGTCTCCGGGCAGCTGCGGGCGGCCACCGAGTCCCTGGTGCTCGACTTCCTGCGTAATCCGGCCGAGGTGACGGTGTGCAACACCGAGGTCCGCAGCCTCGACCCGGCCAACCGCGCGGCGATCGTGGCCAAGCGCGACCGCTACGCCGGCCGGGTCCGCGCCATCATCGCCGACGGCTGCCGGGCCGGGCGGTTCGAGACCGTCCACCCGGACCTGGCCGCCTTCGCCGTGCTGGAGATGGGCAACGGCGCCAAGTCCTGGTTCCGCCCCAGCGGCCGCTACCCCGACACCCACGTGGCCCGCGAGTACGGCGCCTTCGCCCTGCGCGTGGTCGGCTGCACCAGCTGACCCGGCCCGCCACGTTCGTGAACGCTGCCCCCTGAGCCGCCGATCCGGGACTTCCTGCCGTTGCGTATCGACGGCACCATGCCGATGATTGATTCGCCCATGTGGAGCAAACGGTGCGAATCTGGTGG
>DASWVA010000522.1:0-2053 GCA_036401415.1 Streptosporangiaceae bacterium | reverse complement strand
GGATACGACGGCCATAGCGGGGCACTCAGCCGCAGAGGGCCGCCCGGACCAGTCCGGCACCGACGGGGCCCCGACAGCTGAGATCATGTCTGCCAGCGATGGCAGCGAATCCGCCGGCGGGCCGGCAAGGGGAGATTTCCGTGTTGGCTGAGGCACCGGCAGGGACACGATGAACGCCGCTGACCGCGACCCGACCAGTACCCGGACCGATGACGCCCGGACCGATGACCGGCCGCCCCGCGACACCCGGGAGGCGGAACGGGCGGCAGCCGACCTGGGTGAACCCGCTGCCAATGAAGTGAACCGGCCCGGCACCGCCACCGATGAGGCCGAAAGCCGGGTGCAGGAGGCGGTGGAAGCCGCCCAGGAACTGGCCGATGGGCCCGGCAGCGGCATGGGCCAGCCCGGCCGGCAGGTGAACCGGCGGTCGCCGTTCTGGATCGGGATGGCCGGCGCGTTCGGCGTAGCGGTGACCTACGGCCTGGTGGAGTTGTTCCTCCGGTCCCGGTCCATCCTGATCATCGTCGGGCTGGCCCTGTTCATCGCGGTCGGCCTGGACCCGGTGGTGAGCTGGCTGACCCGGCGGGGCTGGCCCCGCTGGGCCGCGTGCACCGCCGTGCTGCTGGCCATGGCCGCGGTGATCGCCATCTTCCTGGCCACAGCGATCCCGCCGCTGACGTCGCAGAGCACGGCCCTGGCCCATCAGGTGCCGGCCTACGTCAAGGACCTACAGAACCACAACTCCCAGCTGGGCAAGCTGAACGACAAGTACCACATCCAGACCAAGCTGACCAGCCTGCTCACCAGCAAGGGGTCATCGCTGCTCGGCGGCGTACTCGGGGCCGGGGAGCTGGTGGTCACCACGTTCTCGTCCATCCTGGCCATCATCGTGCTGACCATCTACTTCCTGGTGGGCCTGCCCAGCATCAAGCTGTTCTTCTACCGGATGATGCCCCACTCGCGCCGGCCACGGGTCATCCTGATCACCGACCAGATCACGGTCAAGGTCGGCGGGTACGTTCTCGGCAACGTGCTGACGTCGGCGATCGCCGGCCTGGGCACGTTCATCTGGATGATCGTCTTTGGCATCCCCTACCCCGTGCTGCTCGGCCTGCTGGTGGCCATCCTGGACCTGATCCCGGTGATCGGGTCCACCGTCGGCGGGTTCATCGTGACCCTGGTCGCGCTGACCGTGTCGCTGCCCGCGGCGATCGCCACGCTCATCTTCTACATCGCCTACCGGCTGGCCGAGGACTACCTCATCGTGCCGCGCATCATGGGCCGCACGGTCGAGGTCCCGGCGGTGGTCAGCCTGGTCTCGGTGCTGCTGGGCGGCGTGCTGCTGGGCATCGTCGGCGCGCTGGTGGCGATCCCGGTCGCGGCGGGAATCCGGCTGATCCTGAACGAGGTGACGTTCCCCCGCATGGACCGCAGTTGACCGGCCCCGGGCCTGACCTAACCTGACCATCGACCCCGGTCCACGGCTTGCCGGACCATCTCAGGACAGGGCGGGCCGGCGCTCTGAACCCCGTTGATCATGCTGGGAAACCATGATCCGGGACACGCCGGTCAGCTGCGCCAGGTGTCCGAGGGTGGCCTGAGAGCACGCGGGCAGGCCGCCGGCGACGGGACCGCCACCGGCGCATGCTCCCCCCCGGTGCCGCTGTCGTGAGAGCGCTTCCCCGTCATGCGGGCCAGCCTGCTGAGCCGCGCCCGATCTCAGCCGGTGCGCCCCGCTCTGTTACTTCGGCACCCCGGCCGACGACGCCCGGTTCAGCCCGATTCGCCCGTTGGGAGGGCGGCTCAATCGAATATGTGTTCCCCTAGCATCTAGGTCCGACAGTTCCATTGAGCTTTCATCGCACGTGTGTTCTAATTACCTCCATGAGGATGATCGTACGCGGGGCAGAAGTCGTTTCAGGACCGCTCTCGGTGACCACCTGCCGCACCGAGCCGGCGAGGAGGCCGCAATGAACATCATGCGCGAGGTCGAGCGCAAACTCGCCGCGGCCGCCCTGGCCCGGGACCCGGAGCTGGGCCGGCTGTACGAGAC
>DASWVA010000521.1:0-12054 GCA_036401415.1 Streptosporangiaceae bacterium | reverse complement strand
CCCGGCGGTGAAACCCACGGCGCCGGTCAACCCCGGTGGCCCGGACGAGTCCAGCACCCAGACTTGCGCCTACAAGGCGGCCCACGACCGGTTCATTCTGATCAGTCAGGCCCAGGCGGCCAGCACCGGGGCGCTCACCGTGACCGGGCACGCGGCCACCATCGTCTGCGGTGGCCCCGATGACTTCCACTTCAACGAGGCGACCGCGACCGAGACCGGCCACACCATCCCGGCCGCATCGGTCGTCACCTTTCCCACCACCCGGATGAAGCCCCAGTCGATCAGGGCCAGCGAGCTGGCCAGCTACCTCAAGACCGACGGTGACACCAGGATCTTCCTGATCGGCGGCCCGCTGTCCGCGATCACCAGCCTGCAGGAACAGTTCCACCCGTAGACCGCGGTGGCTCAGGCCAGCTGGCGGCGGAACCGCCAGGTGGCCAGGGCCGCGCCCGCCACCGCCCAGCCCACCAGGACGGCCAGGTCGACGCCGGGAAAGGCGTGGTGCGCCGGGGTGTAGGCGTCCTCCAGCACCTGGGCCAGGGCTTTGATCGGCAGCGCGGCGGCCGCGCCGGACAGCCAGCGCGGGACGCCGATGGTCGGGTCGAAGATGCCGGAGATCATCGCGATCGGCAGGTAGCTGGCGTTGGTGATCGGGCTGGCCGATTCGGCGCTCTTGATCAGCGAGCTGACCGCCAGGCCGAGCGCGGCGAAGCAGACGATGCCCAGGACCAGCCCCGAGGCCAGGAAGAACAATCCGCTCAGCCGGGGTGCCGTGCCGAACACCAGCCAGCCGGCCACCCCCATGCAGGCGGCGATGGCCAGCGTGGTGGCCACCGTGCTGACGATGTGCCCGACCACGTAGGCACCGGCCGGCAGCGGCGTGGTGCGGATCCGCTTGAGCACGCCGTCGTGCCGCAGCACCGCCATCTTGGCCCCGAGGTTGACGTAGGCGGCCGCGATCACGCCGAAGGCCAGGATGCTCGGCACCAGCACCTTGATCTGCCGGATGTGCCCGGGCAGGTAGGAGCCTCCGTTGGCCGCACCCAGCAGAAGCAGCAGGAACAGGGGCAGGGCGAACGTGAACAGCGCGTATTCCGGGCTGCGCCAGAAGTTGCGCTGTTCCATCAGGGCCTGCCGGGCGGTGAGGCGGAGGGCTTTCATGCGCGGGGCTCTCCATCGGTCGATTTGACGTGGTGCAGGTAGGCGTCTTCCAGGCTGGGCGAGACCACGGCCAGCTCGTCCAGGTCACCCAGCTGGTGGCGGCCGGCCCAGTCCAGCAGGATCCGCAGCGTGGCCGCCGGGGCCCGGGTCCGGCAGCTCGCGGTGTTTCCGCTGACGACCAGGTCGACGCCGTCCGGCGGCGCCAGCTGGTTGGCCCGCAGGGCCTGGGGCGCGGCGAACGAGATCCGTGAGGGCAGGGCGGCCAGCCGGGCGACCTCCCGGGTCGAGCCGGCGATCTTGATCCGCCCGTTCAGCAGGATGGCCACCTGGTCCGCGAGCCGCTCGGCTTCGTCCAGGTAGTGCGTGGTCAGCACGATCGTCTTGCCGAGGCCCCGCAGGTTCTCCACCGCCCCCCACAGCTTCCGGCGGGCCTCGGGGTCGAAGCCGGTGGTCGGCTCGTCCAGGAACACCAGGTCCGGGTCGCCGGCCAGGGCGAGGGCGAAGTCCAGCCGCCGGCGCTGACCGCCGGACAGCTTCCGCACCGGGGTGTTCCGGTCATCGGCCAGCCCGGTCACCTCGAGCAGGTCGCCGAGCGGCCGGGGATGAGGGTAGTAGTCCCGCCACAGGGCGATCAGCTCGCCGACCCGTGCCTGCCGGGGGAAGCCGCATTCCTGCAGTACGATGCCGATCCGCTCGCGCAACCTGGCCGGCTGGGTGGCCGGGTCCAGGCCGAGCACGGTGACCGAGCCGCCGGTCCGGGCCCGGAAGCCCTCCAGGATCTCCACCGTGGTGGTCTTGCCCGCGCCGTTGGGGCCGAGCAGGCAGAACACCTCGCCCCGGCGTACTGCGAAGTCCACACCGCGCAGTACCTGCCGGTCCCCGTAGACCTTGCTCAGGCCGCGAACCTCGACGGCGGGCCCCATCTGCGCGGACTGCTCGCTCATGTCCGCGGCCTCCCGGGTCCGGGATCCCCGCGCGAACCTCTCACGCCGGATGCCCGCAGCTCAGCCGCTGGCGGCGTCCCTTACCACTGGACATTACGGGATGCGGTGCCCCGGCCACCCGCGCGGCCCGGCCGGAGGGCACCGCATCCCGCGACGCCCCGGCTATTCGGGGTCGTTCTGACCGTTGCGGCCGTGCTTATCGTCAGGACCGTCACCCTGCGCCGCTCCGCGGCCGGTACCGGCCGCCTGATCGAGCGTGGTCGCGCCGGTCATGATGGCCACTGCCTCCTCCATGGTGTGGCTTCCCGGCGTGATGACGCCGGCGCACCGGCCGAGGCGCTGGATGTGGATCCGGTCCGCCACCTCGAACACCTGCGGCATGTTGTGGCTGATCAGAATGACCGGCATACCTCGGTCCCGCAGTCGCTTGACCAGGCCCAGGACCTGCCCGGACTCGCGTACACCGAGCGCCGCGGTCGGCTCGTCCAAGATGACGACCTTTGAGCCGAACGCGGCCGCCCGGGCCACCGCCACGGCCTGACGCTGGCCGCCGGACAGCGTTTCCACCTTCTGGGTGATGTCCTGGATGGTGCCGATGCCGAGGTCGGACAGTTGCTCCCGAGCCGATTCCCGCATTCCCCGGGTGTCGAGCATGCGGAAGATCCTCCCCGCCGGCCCCTTGCTGCGCCGTTCCCGGCCCAGATAGAGGTTGCTGGCGATGTCCAGCGCGGGGGAGACCGCCAGGTTCTGGAACACGGTCTCGATGCCGGCCAGCCGGGCGTCCACCGGGCTCTTGAACACCACCTTGACCCCGTCGACCAGGATCTCGCCCTGGTCCGGCGCCAGCGCCCCGGACAGGCACTTGATCAGCGTCGACTTGCCCGCGCCGTTGTCGCCGATGATGGCCAGCACCTCACCCGGGTACAGCTTGAGGCTGACGTCAGCCAGGCCGACGACGTGCCCGAACGTCTTCACCAGGTGCCGGGCCTCCAGCGTCGGTGTCCCGGACATCGCCGGGGTGGCCGATCGTTCTTCGTTGACGCTGGCGGCATTCACGTCCGTGCTCATCGGCGTACCTTTCTGATCCACTGGTCCAGGGCGACGGCGACGATGACCAGGATGCCCTCCGCCAGCACCTGATACAGGCTTTGTACCCCGGCCAGCGAGATACCGCTCTGGAAGACCTGGACGATCAGGGCGCCGAATAGCGTGCCGAGAACGGCGCCGCGGCCGCCGAACAAGCTGGTGCCGCCGATCACGACCGCGGTGATGCTGTCCAGGTTGGCGTTGGTCAGGTTGTTGGTGCTGGCCACTCCGACCCGGCCGATCAGGATCCAGGCCGCCAGCCCGAAGATCACGCCAGCCACCAGGTACACACTCAGCAGCACCCGCCCGGTTTTGATGCCCGAAAGGCGCGCGGCCTCGGCGTCATCCCCGGTGGAGTACACGTGCCGGCCCCAGGCGGTGCGGGTGAGGGCGTAACTGGTCACCGCGAACAGCACCAGCATCAGGATCACGCCGGTGGTCAGCTGGTAAGGGCCGATGTTGACGTAGTTACCCGTCCAGATCAGGATCTTCGGCATCGCGCTGGCGTAGACCGACTGACCGTTGGAGTACTTGAGCCCGATCGAGGTGTAGATGCTCAGCGTGCCCAGCGTCACGATGAACGGCGGCAGCTTGATCCTGGTGACCAGGAAGCCGTTGAGGAGCCCGGTCAGCGCGCCGACGGCGACGCCGAGCAGGATCGCCAGCACGCCCGGAATGTGGTTGTTGGCCGCGGTCTGGGCGATCACCATCTGGGCCAGGATCGCGGCCGCGCCGACCGACAGGTCGATCCCGGCCGTCAAGATGATCATGGTCTGGCCGATGGCCAGCGTGGCCAGGACGGCGACCTGCTGGACGAGCAGTGAAAGGTTGGTCGAGTTCAGGAAGCGCGGATTGGCGATGGAAAAGGCGATGACCGACGCGACGAGTACGCTCGCCGGGCCGATGGCCGGGTGCCGGTGCAGCGTTTGCTGCAGGCGTGCGCCAGGCGTCTCCCTTTCGCGCACCTGACCCGTTGGCTCGATGACTGCAGTCATGGTCCGATCGTCATTTCTTGGGCGGGCTGGGCGGAGGACTGCTGGACGAGCAGGTATCGCGGGGCCGGCCGTCCGGGCGGGAGGGTGCCTCCTCCCGCCCGGACGGTTCCGGTGCCACGGTCAGGCCTTCCAGCACACGTTGGCTTCCTGCGTGGTGGTGATGCTTTTCACGCCGGCGACCGGGTTGTTGGTGTACAGCTGGGTGCCGGTGTCGTAGAAGCCGAGGCCGGGCGTGGCCGCCGGCTTCTTGCCCGTCTTGGCCAGGGCGTTGATCGCGGTGACGCCCAGGGCCGCCATCTTGCCGGGGAACTGGCCGGAGGTCGCCGTCATCTCGCCGCTCTGGAGGTAGGGGATGTCGGCGCAGCCGCCGTCGATGGCCAGCACCAGGACGCCCGTCTTGTGGGCGGCCTTCAGCGCCGTGCCCGCGCCTTCCGCGGCGGGCTCGTTGATCGCGTAGACCACGTTGATGTTCGGGTCCTTGGACAGGCACTGCTCCATGGCGGTCTGGCCGCCGGGCACGGCACCCTGGGTGGGCAGCTGGCAGGCGATCTTGTACGTGCCGCTGCCGCCCAGCTGGCCCTTGTAACTGCCGGATTTGGGCTCGCCGCCGTTGAGGTTCTGGTTGCCGACCGGGATGCCCATACCGGCCAGGAAGCCGTGGTCACGGCTGGTGTCCACCGAGATCACCTGGGTGTTGGACAGGTCGAGCATGGCGATGTCGGCCGCCTTGCCGTTCAGCCGCTTGGCGCCGTACTGGCCGATCAGCTGACCCGCCGTGAAGTTGTTGGTCGCGTACGTCAGGTCCGCCGTGCTCGGCGGCGTCGGCACGGTGTCCAGCGCGATCACCAGCAGTTTGTGTGATTTCGCCTGGTCCAGGGCCGGGTTCACGGCGTTGCCGTTCGGGGTGATGATGATGCCGGCGTCACCCGCCGCGATCGCGTTGTCGATGGCGGTGATCTGGGTGGTGGTGTCGCCGTCGGTGGAGCCGGCCGAGATCGTCAGCTTCACACCGAGCTTGGCCGCGTCGGCCTTGGCGCTGTTCTCCATCGAGATGAAGTACGGGTTGGTGAAGTCCTTCAGGATCAGCGCGACCTGGACCGTGCCCTTGGTCTTGGTCGTGCCGCTGCTGCTGTTCGAACTGGTCCCGGTCGCCGCGTTACCGCCACCGCAGGCCGCCAGCGTGACCGCGGCGGCGGTGATGACGGCCCCGGAACCGATCCATCGGGCCACCGCCCCGGAGGTTCTGCGTCTCAGATTGTGCATGCGTATTTTCCTTCGCAGAGTGAAAGTGCAGGCTCAGACCCACTGGGTAAACGTTGTCTCAACACAGAAACATGGACCCGAACTACTGTCAAGAGTGTGCCAATGAGGTGGTATAGATCTTTAATAAGCTCTCGTGCAGGACTTTTTCCCCGATTGCGGGTCGCCGGGAGCGATGGTGCCGACCAGTCCGCGGTAGCCGGTCTAGACCACAGCGGGATATCGTTGTCTCATGAGTCCAGGACCCCGCGATTTCCCGGCTATGCCGCCACTGGCGCCGCTGGGGGCGCCCGCTACCTCTCCCGCACGGGCGACGATGCGGGACGTCGCGGCGCTGGCCGGGGTGAGCCTCAAGACGGTCTCACGCGTCGTCAACGGGGCGAAGACGGTGGACGCCGACATGGCGGCCCGGGTGCGCCGGGCCGCCGCGCAGCTCAACTACCGGCACAATCTGACCGCCAGCAACCTGCGGCGCGGAGACCGCAGGTCGTTCATGATCGGCCTCATGCTGGAGGACGTCAGCAACCCGTACTCCGCCAGCATTTACCGCGCGATCGAGGACGTGGCCCGCGAGCGCGGCGTCGGCCTGCTGGCCGGCAGCCTGGACGAGGATCCGCAGCGCGAACGCGAACTGGCCAGCAGCCTGGTCGCGCGGCGGGTCGATGGCCTGATCATCGTTCCGGCCGGCCGCGACCACAGCTACCTGCGCGACGAGCAGGACATGGGGGTGGCGGTGGTGTTCGTGGACCGGCCGCCCGCGCTGCTGCCCGCCGACAGCGTGCTGGCCGACGACCGGCACGGCGCCATCATGGCCGTCCGGCACCTCATCGGGCACGGTCACCGGCGGATCGCGTTTCTCGGTGACCTGACCTCGATCGCGACCGCGCAGGAGCGGTATGCGGGCTACCGCGACACGCTGAGCCTCGCCGGGCTGCCCGAGGACCCATCGCTCGTCGTGCACGATCTGCATACCGCCGGGGCGGCTGAGGCGGCCGTAACCCGCATGCTCCGCGGCCCCGAGCCCCCGACGGCCGTGTTCAGCAGCCAGAACCTGATCACCGTGGGCGCGGTCCGGGCGTTGCGGGCCGACGGCGTCCAGCACCGCGCAGCGCTGGTCGGCTTCGACGACGTGCCGCTGGCCGACATCCTGGATCCGCCGGTCACCGTGGTGGCGCAGGACCTGGTGAAGATCGGCACCCTGGCCGCGACGATCCTGTTCCGCCGGATCGACGGCGACACCTCGGACGTCCGGACGCACGTCGTGCCCGTCAGCCTCATCCCGCGCGGGTCGGGCGAGATCCCGGCGCCCGGCCGGTAACGGGACGACCAGCCAGACGTCAGCGGCGGGCCAGATCGGCGCGGTGGGCCCAGGCGGCCACGTCCCCGCCGCCGATGGCCACCGCCAGCAGGTCGGGGAACGCGTCGGGGGTGCAGGCGAACGCGGGCACGCCCAGCGCGGCCAGGGCGGCCGCGTTCTCCTGGTCGAACACCGGCGCCCCGTCGTCGGACAGCGCCAGCAGCACCACCACCTGGACGCCGGCCGCCGCCAGGGCCGCGATCCGGGACAGCATCTGCTCCCGGAGCCCGCCCTCGATCAGGTCGGAAATCAGCACGAAGATCGAATCGCGCGGGCGGGTGATCAGCGTCTGGCTGTAGGCGATGGCCCGGTTGATGTCGGTGCCCCCGCCGAGCTGGGTGCCGAACAGCACGTCCACCGGATCGGAGAGCTTGCCGGTCAGGTCGACCACCGCGGTGTCGAACACCACCAGGGACGTCTTCAGCGCCCGGATCGAGGCCAGCACGGCGCCGAACACCGCCGCGTACACCACCGAGCTGGCCATCGAGCCGGACTGGTCGATGGCCAGCACCACGTCGCGCGCCACCACCTGCTGGCGGCGCCCGTAGCCGACCAGCCGCTCCGGCACCACCGTGCGGTACTCGGGCAGGTAGTGCGCCAGGTTCGCGGCGATGGTCCGGTTCCAGTCGATGTCGCGGAGCTTGGGCCGCCGGGTCCGCGCGGCCCGGTTGAGGGCCCCGGACACCGCCGCCCGGGTGCGCTGGGCGATCCGCCGCTCCACGTCGGCCACCACCTTCGCCACCACCTGCCGCGCGGTCGCTCTGGTCGTCTCCGGCATCACCTTGTTCAGGCTGAGCAGCGTGCCGACCAGGTGAACGTCCGGCTCGATCGACTCCAGCAGTTCCGGCTCCAGCAGCAGCTGCTTCAGGTTGAGCCGGTCGATCGCGTCCCGCTGCATGACCTGGACCACGCTGGACGGGAAGTAGCTGCGGATGTCGCCCAGCCAGCGGGCCACCGCCGGGGCGGACGCCCCCAGCCCGCCGGTCCGCCCGTGCGGCCGGCCCTGGGCCGGGCCGTGATCTCCGGGCGCCCGCCGCCCCGGCCCGCCTCGTACAGCGCGGCCAGGGCCGCGTCCGCCGCCTGGTCCCCGGCGCTCAGCCCGCGGCCGGCCTGGCCGTCAGCCGCGCCTGCGAGCAGGCCGTCGGCCGCCCCTCCGAGCAGCAGCCGCCACCGCCGGAGCCGCTCCTGGCCGGTCGCGTCAGCCACGGTCGACCCGCCCGGCCCTCAGGATGGCTGCCACCGTGGCCAGCACCGGAGCGGCCCGGGCCGCGTCCACCGGCTCGCCGGTGCCAGCCGGCCCGGGCCCGCCGCCGTCCAGGTGCCTGACCACGCCGGCGATGTTGGCCCGCTCGGCCGGTGTGTACCCGCCGAACGTCCGGCGCAGCAGCGGCAGCACGTCCATGAACTCCGGCCCGTCCAGCCCGGCCACCCAGCCGTCCAGGATGGCGAGCAGGTCCCGGTCGTGGACCAGCAGCAGGCCGCCGCCGGCCAGGAATCCTTCCGCCCAGGCCGCCTTGGCCGCCGCGGGCACCCCGACCGACAGCTGCGCCCCGAACCGCCGGGCCGCCTCCGCGCGGGCCAGCACCCCGGCGTCGGTCAGCAGCCGGACCATCCGCCCGGCCAGCAGCCCGTGCAGGTCCCGGCGGTCCGCCAGCGCGGTCAGCGCGGCGATCCACCGGTCCCGGGCGGCCCGGCCTCGCTCGTGCTGGGCGTGCAGGTCCAGCGCCTGGTGGGCCCGGTCCACCGCGTCCCGCATCCGGGCCGCGGCGTCGTCGGCCAGGCTGGTCACCGCGGCGGGCAGCCCGGCGCAGATCCTGGCGGCCAGCGCGTCGGCCACCGCGGCCAGCTCGCTGGAGCCGGTGCCGCGCACATCGCCGTACCGGGCCGCCCGGACCAGCGCGGGCAGCGCGGCCATCAGGTGGGTGATGTCCGCGTCGGCGGCGGCCGCCTCGTCCAGCGCCCGCAGCGCCGGCCCGAGCGCGTCGGCCAGGTCGGCCAGCAGGGCGCGCTCCACCACCGCGGTCACCGTGCTCAGCGCACCCGCGGACCGGGCGGTGTCGATCAGCCTGGCCGTGGCCGCGCCGCTGACCGTGGTCCCCCACAGCGCCGCGTCGATGATGGCCACGGCCAGCTCGGGTTTCCAGCACAGGGTCCACGTCTCCCGGAACGTCCCGGTCCCGCGCACCTGGTCCGCCGTGGCCACGGCCCACCCGACCCCGAGCGCGGCCAGCCGGTGCAGCAGCACCGAGCGGGACCGGTCCAGGTCCTTGCGCAGGTCGAGAACGAGCGACTGCTCCCGGGGGCTGATTTTCAGCCTGAACGTCCGGGCCTGGGCTCTCAGGTCGGCCTCGAGCGGCACCACCGGGGCCGACTCCGGCACCTGGCCGAGAACCTCGCCCACCACCAGGTCGCGGGTGACGAACAACGTCGCCACCTCGTCGCCTTCGCACAGCACCGCCTTGGTCGCCTCGCTGACCTCGGCCAGCCCGGGCAGCGGGCGTCCGCGCAGTGCGGCCAGCGCCTCGGCCAGCCGGACCGCCTCGATGACGTGCGCGGACGACACCGGCAGGTCATGGTCGCGCAGCACCCCGGCCACCTTGACCAGCCAGCGCGTCACGGTCTGCTCCGGGGTGGTGAACAGGTGGTGGTACCACCCCGGTGAGGTGATCCCGGCGCCGTACCCGGACGCGGTGGCCAGCCGCGAGTGCGTCCACGGAACCCAGGCCAGGCTGACCCGGCGTCTGCGCATCCCGCGCAGCAGCGCGGCGTCCCCGGCCGCGGGCGGCAGCTTCCCGGCCAGCGCCGGCGCGTGCCAGGCCCCGCACACCACCGCGACCGGGCCGTCGGTCTCCCTCAGAGCCGCCCGCACCGCCTGCCGCATGTGGGCTTCGCGGCGCTGCTCCTGCCAGTGCTCGTCCGGGGGCGGGCCGGGGGTGGCGGCCCGCAGCTCGGCCATGGCCTCGGTCAGCGCGGCGAACGGCGACTGACCGTCCAGCCGGGACTCCACCAGGTCGTCCCACCAGCGCTCCGGGTCGTCATAGCCGGCCGCGGCGGCCAGCCGCGCCAGCGGGTCCTCCCGCAGGTCCCCGTCCGCCCCGGCCTGATCCGGCTGGCCCCGGTCCGCCCCGGCCAGCATGACGGCGGCGGGCAGGTCGCAGAACCGGGCCGGGACCCGGTGCCGGGCCGCCCAGGTCAGCGCCTGCCACTCCGGGGAGAACACCGCGAACGGCCAGAACGCCGACACCCGCGGCGCGTCCGGCGCGTAGGCCAGCAGGGCCACCGGCGGCTCCAGGCCCGGTTCGGCGGCCAGCGGCAGGACCGGCCCGGCGTCGGCCGGTCCCTCGATGAGCACCGCCGACGGCTGCAGCCGGTCCAGCTCGGCCACGACCGAGCGGGCCGACCCCGGCCCGTGGTGCCGGATGCCCAGTACCGTCACCCGCCCGGCCGCCGCCTGCGCGCGGCCGGTTCTCGTCTCCGGTGCGGTCAGCGTCACCCGCTCACCTCCCGGCAGGCCCGGTAGAACTCGCTCCAGCCGCGGCGCTCCCGCACCACGGTCTCCAGGTACTCACCCCATACGGTGGCGTCGGTCACCGGATCCCGGACCACGGTGCCGACGATCCCGGCGGCGACGTCGGCCGGCCGGAGCACCCCGTCGCCGAAGTGGGCGGCCAGCGCGATCCCGCTGGTGACCACGGAAATCGCCTCCGCGGGTGACATGGTGCCGGTCGGGGACTTGAGCGTGGTCCGGCCGTCGGCCGTAATCCCCGACCGCAGCTCACGGAACACGGTCACCACGCGCCGGATCTCCTCCAGCGCGGACGGCAGCTCCGGCAGCTCCAGCGCCCGGCCGAGCTGCGCCACCCGGCGGGTCACGATGTCGACCTCGTCGTCCTCGGTGGCGGGCAGCGGCAGGACGACCGTGTTGAACCGCCGCCGCAGCGCCGAGGACAGGTCGTTCACGCCCCGGTCCCGGTCGTTGGCCGTGGCGATGACCGAGAAGCCCTTGGCCGCCTGGATCTCGATGCCCAGTTCCGGCACCGGCAGCGTCTTCTCGGACAAGATCGTGATCAGCGCGTCCTGCACGTCGGACGGGATGCGGGTCAGTTCTTCCACCCGGGCGATCCGGCCGCCGGCCATGGCGGTCATCACGGGGGAGGGGACCAGCGCGCCCTGCGTCGGTCCCTCGGCCAGCAGCCGGGCGTAGTTCCAGCCGTACCGGATGGCCTCCTCCGGAGTGCCTGAAGTGCCCTGCACCAGCAGGGTCGAGTTCCCGGACACCGCGGCGGCCAGGTGCTCAGACACCCACGTTTTGGCCGTGCCGGGCACGCCGAGCAGGAGCAGTGCCCGGTCGGTGGCCAGCGTGGCCACCGCGACCTCGATCAGCCGCCGCGGCCCCACGTACTTGGGGCTGATCACGGTGCCGTCCGGCAGCGCTCCGCCGAGCAGGTAAGTGACCACCGCCTGGGGTGATAGCCGCCACGACGGGGGCCGCGGCCGGTCATCGGCCGCGGCCAGCGCGGCCAGTTCGCTCCCGTAGGCCTGCTCGGCGTGCGGGCGGAGCAGGGTGGCCTCGGTGGCCGGGGTGATGGTCAACGGATCTCCTCCAGGAAGGTGCGCCGGGCCGCGACGGCGCCGGCCGCCCGGCGCAGCGGCGCCGACCAGGCCGCGGGGCTGGTGTCAGCCAGTTCGGTCAGGGCGGTGGCGTAGTCATCGGGCCCGGTCACCGGCAGGTTCCGCGCGGCCGCGGTCAGCAGCGGCCCGGACCAGCGTCCCGCCCCGGCCGCCGTGCTGCGCCCTACCACCTCGAGCACGGCCCGGGCCAGCTCGTCCGCCCACGGCCCGGGGTACCCGGCCACCTCGGCCAGCGCCGCCGCGCCCGCCGCAGTCCCCCGGGCGGCCTCCGCCAGCAGCGCCACCCCCCGCGCGACGCGGGCCTGCGGCGTCAGCACCGCGGCCAGCTCGCCGTCCTCCGGCCACCCGGCCACCCCCGGTCCAAAGCTTCCACCAGTCCCACCAGTCCCGCCAGCCCGGAGCGCCTGCGGGCCGGCCGCCAGCAGCGCCTCGGCCCACCCCGCACTGGCCTCCCGGATCGCCGCCGCGCGCCACCCCGCCTGCACCTCAGCGGCCGGCGCGCCCTCCACCGGCAACGCCACGATCTGGGCCGCCGGCAGGCCGAACCTGCGCTCCCACAACTCCAGCGGCGCCGCGGCCACCACCGCGGCCAGCGTCCCCTCCGCCGGCCGCCCGGCGA
>DASWVA010000520.1:0-4332 GCA_036401415.1 Streptosporangiaceae bacterium | reverse complement strand
CGCCAGTGGCTGCCGGTCGTGCAGGCCATGGAGAGCTGGGGTGAGGCCCACCACCGGCAGCCGGCCGGGGGGATCCGGCAACTGCTGCTGTGGCCCCGGACCTCACCCGGGTACGGGCCCGAGTGCGACTTCGCCGTCCCCCTCGTCCCCGGCGAGTTCCGCTGACCCGCCGGCGCTCGCGGCGGTCTCCGCGAACGGGCCCGCCCCCGGGCCGACGAAGGTGGCCGCCCCCGGGCCCGCGAACGTGGCCGCCTCCGGCGCCGTGTCCAGGGCCTGCCGGACCCGGGCCAGCAGGGCCGCCTCGGTGAACGGCTTCTCCAGGATGTCGATGGCCAGCGCGGGCACGCCGTGGGAGTCCAGGATGGGCTGGGCGTACCCCGACATGTACAGGGCCGGGACGCCGGGCACGATGGCCCGGACCGCCGCCGCGACCTCGTTGCCCATCATGCCCGGCATCACCACGTCGGTCAGTAGCAGGTCGATGGCCGGGCCGGGGGCCCGGACCCGGCCGACGGCCTCGGCCCCGGTGGCCACGGCGTGCACCTGGTACCCGTGCCGGGACAGGATCCGGCCGGTCAGCTCGCGCAGGCTGGTCTCGTCCTCGACCAGCAGGACCCGCTCTCCCCGCCCCTCCGGGCGGCCGGGCCCGGGCTGGACCGGCGCGAGCGCCGTGACCGGGCCCGACGTGGCCGGCAGCAGCACGCTGACCGTGGTGCCCAGGCCGGGCTCGGAGTAGACGTCGATGACGCCGCCGGCCCCGGTGACGATGCCGTACACGGTGGCCAGGCCGAGCCCGGTGCCACGGCCTTTCGGCTTGGTCGAGAAGAACGGCTCGAACACCCGGTCCACGGTGGCCCGGTCCATGCCCACCCCGGTATCGGACACCCGCAGCCGTACGTACCGGCCCGGGGTCAGGCCGGGCCGCCCGGACGCGTAGGCCTCGTCCACGTCGATGTTGCCGGTGTCGATGGTCAGCCGGCCGCCGCCGGGCATCGCGTCCCGCGCGTTGACGGCCAGGTTGACCAGCACCTGCTCGAGCTGGCCGCGGTCGGCCTGGACCGGCCACAGTTCCGGTTCGGTCCCGGTGGACAGCTCGATGTGCTCGCCCAGCGTGCGGTGCAGCAGCTGGCCGGCGCCCCGCACGGCCTGGTTGAGGTCGATCACCTCCGGCCGGGTCACCTCGTGCCGGGCGAAGGTGAGCAGCTGCCGGGTCAGCCGGGCCGCCTGCCGGGCGGCCACCCGGACCTGCTCGATGTCGTCCAGCACCGGCGCCAGCTTCGGCTCGGACCGGACCAGCGGCTCGATCTCCTCGGCGGTGAAGTCGGAGTAGCCCAGGATCACGTTGAGCAGGTTGTTGAAGTCGTGCGCGACCCCGCCGACCAGCTGGCCCAGGCTCTCCAGCCGCTGGGTCTGCTGCGTCCGGCGCTCGGCCCGCTCCCGTTCGGCTTCGGCCCGGAGCCGTTCCCGTTCCTTCTCCATGATCAGCCGCTCCGAGACGTCCCGGATCGCCGCGGTGACCAGCGTGCCGTGTTCGGCCGGCATCGCGCTCAGCGTGATCTCGGCCGGGAACGTGCTGCCGTCCCGGCGCAGCCCGGACATCCGCAGCCCGGAGCGCAGCGGGCGGGTCTCCGGGTCGGTGAAGAACCGGATCCGCTCCCGCTCCAGGGCAGCCCGCGTCTCCGCCGGGACCAGCGTCTCCACCCCGCGCCCGATGAACTCACCCGC
Source organism: Streptosporangiaceae bacterium (assembly GCA_036401415.1). Taxonomy (GTDB): domain Bacteria; phylum Actinomycetota; class Actinomycetes; order Streptosporangiales; family Streptosporangiaceae; genus Bog-532. The sequence continues at coordinate 2,607 of DASWVA010000520.1, read as the reverse complement.
CGGGTAGCCGAACATCCGCACCGCCTGGGTGTTGGTCATGGTCACCGAGCCGTCCCATTCGACCGCGATCATGGCGTCCGGGGCCGCGTCGAACAGCTGCCGGAACCGGAACTCGGCCCCCTCCCGCTCGGCCAGGGTGGCCACCAGCCGCATCCGCATCAGCTCGGTGCTGCGGCCCAGGCCGCGTAGCTCATCCGGCCCCACGATCGGGATCCGGGTGCCGTGGTCGCCGCCGGCCACCGCGTCGATCGCCGTCCGCAGCGTCTGGAACGGCCGCAGCAGGGTCAGCCAGAGCCCGATGACCGAGCTCACGGCGATCACCACGACGAGGACGCACACGCCGATCAGGGCGGCGATGAACAGTTCCTGGCGGCCGGCCAGCCGGTCGGTGACCTTCTGCTGTTCGGCGGTGATGGTGGCCTGCAGGCTGGCTCCCGCCGACCGGATGGCCAGCACGTAGCGCCGGACCAGGGACGTTTCGGCCTGCTCCGCGCGGGCGGCGCGGGCGTCGCCGCGGTTCATCGCCGTGAGCTGCGGATCGGCCACCTTGGCCTGCCAGCTCTGGTGGGCCGCGGCCACCTCGGTCAGCTGCCACCTGATCGCCGGGTAGCCGGGCAGCAGGGCCGTGAGGCGGGTCAGGTCGCGGCCGGCCCGCTGGCTGGCCTCGGTGAGGGCCGCTGAGGTGCCCGGCTGTCCGCTGGTGACGTAACCGCGCAGCGCACTCTGCTCGGTGGAGTACTGGACGAGCAGGTCGTTGGTGGTGGCCGCCGCCGGGACCAGCCGCAGCGAGAGCAGCCGGGTGTCGCCGTGGTTCCTGGCCGCGGCGATCAGCGAAACGGTCAGCGCCGCGGCGGTGATGACCAGCGCGGCCCCGGCCGCGGCGATCACCCGCCAGCGCAGGCCGGCCTTGAATGTCACGATCAGTCCCCCGTCCCTGCTGGGTGGTTCACGAGAAGTACAGCGTGCGCAGGACCACGACCAGCGCCACCAGGGCCAGCGCCAGCAGGGCCTTGACGAATAGGCCGCGCTCGTAGCGCACCGCGGTGCGGACCTCCCGCCGGAAGGACCTCAGGTCGCCGCCGTGCTGGCCCACGGTCAGCCGGGGATGGTCACCTTCCCGGTCTTCTCGGTCTTGTCCCATGTCATTTCCGCCTTCCGCAGCTCCTTGATGTAGGACGCGAATGTGCAGGCGCACAAGAGCGATCCGTACCCGACGGCATAGACGAGCAGCGGGCTGATCAGGCGGCCGAACCTCCGCGGTTCGGCCACCTTGGCCAGGTAGGCCACGGCCATCGACGCGGTCAGCCAGACGTAGACGAGCAGGATCAGCGGCCCGGCCGAGGCGTGGCCGCCGGCCGGCGCCGTCCCGCCGGTCACCTCCCGCAGCCCCTCGGCGACCAGCCGGGGGAAGCAGCTGTAGACGATGATGGCCAGGTTGACCGCGCCGGGGAACATGATCGCTTCGCGCCACGCGTGCCGCCCGGTCCGCGGGTCGATGAGCACCGAGAACGCCGTGATGAAGATGTAGGTGGCGGCGTTGATGATCCACAGCAGCCGGAAGGCCAGCCACGCGTGCGGGAAGTTCGCGTAGTACAGGATGACCAGCGACGCCGACGAGGTGATCATGAACACCGGCTGCAGGAACAGGCAGAACCAGAACAGCCCGAAGCTGACGCCGCCCAGCCGGTGCTCCGGCCGCCGCCGGAACCACAGGCGGCGGTACTGCCAGGTCACCTGGACGTTCCCGCGCGCCCAGCGGAGCCGCTGCTTCCACAGCCCGGTGACGTCGCCGGGCTCCTCGGCCCACACCGTGGCGTGGGGCTCGAACACCACCCGCCGTCCGGCCAGCTGGGTCTTGAACGTGGTGAACGTGTCTTCGGCCAGCGAGGAGGTGTCGATCCGGCCGCCGACCGCGAGCACGTTCTCCCGGCTGTGCAGCTGGGCCCCGCCGGCCAGGCAGGCGAGGACGCCGAGGACGTTCTGGCTGCGCCGGGCGGCCGCCTGCGCGGTGATGTACTCATAGCCGATGAACCGGGTCAGGTAGTTACCCGGCCGGCTGCCCTCCTTGATGTAGGCGGTCACCGCGCCGACGCGGGAATCGGCCAGGTGCCGGGTCATCATGCGCAGCGAGGCCGGCTCGTAGATGACGTCGGCGTCCATGATCAGCAGCGCCTGCATCCAGTCGTCGGCCAGGATGACCTCCAGCCCGGCGTTCAGGGTGTGCGCCTTGCCCTGGCCGCCCACTTCCCGGCGGACGTGCACCACGTGGCCGGGGTATTCGGCCGCTCGGGCCCGGATCACGTCCGGGGTGGGGTCCGTGCTCGCGTCGTCGACCACGTAGATCCGCAACGCCTCCCGCGGGTAGTCCAGCCGCATGAGGCGGTCGATCGAGGTCCCGATCACGGCGGCCTCGTTCCACGCGGGGATGAGGATGGCGGTCCGCGGGAACCACGGCGCGCAGGCGGCGTAGTGGTTCCGCCGCCCGTGCGCCGCGATCAGCAGGAACTGGTAGCTGGCGGCCAGTTCGGGGATGGCCCCCGCCATCACCAGCACGATGAGGAGCCAGTCGCCGCTCAGGACGAAGTCGTGCCACACCTGCTCAGTCCC
>DASWVA010000519.1:0-12047 GCA_036401415.1 Streptosporangiaceae bacterium | reverse complement strand
ATCCGTATCCCGTACCGCAACCGGGTCCCGCTGACCCGGTCCGCACTGATGCGGCGGGACAACTACCGGTGCGCGTACTGCGACCGGAAGGCGGACACCATCGACCACGTGATCCCGCGCAGCCGGGGCGGTCCCCACTCGTGGGAGAACTGCGTCGCGTCCTGCACCTCGTGCAACCACCAGAAGGCGGACCGCCTGCTGGAGGAGCTCGGCTGGACGCTGGCGTCGACACCTTCGGTGCCCCGCGGGGCGCACTGGCGGCTGATCGGCGTGGCCCGCGACGGGGATCCGCAGTGGGCCGCCTACCTGCGCGAACCCACGGCCGCCTGACGGGTGCGGCGCCCGGCGGATTATTAAGCTCTCGCTTAGTTCAAAATATCCCGCCAGCCGGAATTAGCCGCGGCCCGGGTGTCTTGAACACTTGGTGACCACTTTTAATCGCTGGTGGCGGTCACGTGCTGCCCACGTAACCCAGACCCCGTCCGGAGATGTCTCCGCGGCCCCGCTCACGGCCACCGCCACGGCCCGCAACGCCGTGCAGGCCGTCGTGCACGCGACCCCGGAATCGCTGACGCTGGCGCGCCGCCGGGCCCAGCCCCGGGCCGTGTACATCGCGCGGCTCACGCTGACCGCCGTGTTCGCCTACCTGGCCGCGGTCCAGTTCGCCGGTAACAAGGGACCGGTCCTCGCCCCGCTGACCGCGCTGCTGGTCGTGCAGGTGAGCCTGACCCACACCCTGCGCAGCGCGGCCCAGCGCGTGCTCAGCGTGGTGGCCGGGGTCCTGGTCGCGGTGGGCCTGTCGGGGATGGTCGGGTTCACCTGGTGGAGCCTGGGCATCCTGATCGCCGTGGCGCTGACCGTGGGCCTGGTGCTCCGGCTGGGCGACGACCTGCTCGAGGTGCCGATCAGCGCGATGATCATCTTGTCCGCGGTCGGCAGCGGGACCGCGGCCACCGGCCGGGTGGTCGAGACACTCATCGGCGCGGCGGCCGGGCTGATCGGCGGCCTGGTGTTCAACCCGGTCCGCCTGGAGCCGGCCGAGGACGCCGTTGACGACGTCAGCGGGCAGCTTGCTGACCTGCTTGACGCGATCGCCGGGGACATCGAGGAGGGTGCCGCCGCCGGCCGCAGCGCCGAGCGGCTGGACCGGGCCCGGGCCCTCGGCGGCGAGATCGGCCGGGTGGAACGGGCGCTGACCGAATCCGAGGACAGCCTCCGGCTCAACCCGGGCGCGCACATCCTGCCGCAGGCCGCCATCCCCCTGCGAACCGGCCTGGACACGCTGGAACGCGCGGCGGTCACGGTGCGGGTCATCGCCCGCTGGACCGCTGACGCGTCCCGGCCGGGCGCCGACAGCCCACTGCATGATCCGCGCATCCGCAACCGGCTGACCGAAGTCCTGCGGGAGCTCGCGGTCGCGGTCGGTGCGGTCGGTGACCACGTGCGCGCGGGCATCGCCACGGCCGTGGCCGGCCCGGCGCCCCGGGAAGGAGCGCTCCGGCCGCACCCGCTGCGGCCCCGCCCGGCTGCCGCCGACGTGCCGGCCCCTGAGCAGGTCGAGAACGACCTGGACTTCAGCCTGTCCCGGGCCGGTGAACTCCAGGACGAGCTGGCCGACCTGCTGCGGTCCGAACCCGATCCCGCGCTGGGTGACTGGTCGCTTCGCGGCGAGCTGCTCATGCTGCTGGACCGCCTCCGCGGCGATCTGCAAGAGGAGCACCAGGCCCGGGCCCGGCAGAACTGGCCGGACCATGGGTCGGCCCGGACCCGGCGTCCCCGGTGGGTACCCCGGCCGCCGTCGGGCCGGCCCCGCGGCCGGGCCCCGGCCAGGAGCCGGGCCCGCGAGCACACCGGGCCGCAGCCCCGCCTGCACGCCCGGCGGAGCGCCTGAAAAGCTGGACGACAAGTTAGAGGAGGAAGCTTATGACTGGCACGACGCCCAATGCCGCCGAAGCAGGCACGATCGACATCGGTGGCGATCTGACCGTCAACCGGCTCGGTTACGGAGCCATGCGCATCACCGGGAACGGTGTCTGGGGTGAGCCGCCGGACCGCGACCGGGCCAAGGCCGCGCTCCGCCGCGCGATCGAGCTCGGGGTCAACTTCATCGACACCGCGGACTCCTACGGCCCGGAGGTCAGCGAGACGCTGATCGCCGAGACGCTGCACCCGTATGCCGACGACCTGGTCATCGCGACCAAAGGCGGATTTCACCGGTCGGGCCCGGACCGCTGGGAGCCGGACGGCCGTCCTGAGCACCTGCGCGAGGCGCTCGAGGGCAGCCTGCGCCGGCTCCAGGTCGAGCAGATCGACCTGTACCAGTTCCACACCCCGGACCCCAAGGTGCCGTTCGAGGAGTCGGTGGGGGCGCTCGCCGAGCTCAAGGACCAGGGCAAGATCCGGCACGTCGGCCTGTCCAACGTGACCGAGGACCACCTGCGCCAGGCGGAACGGATCGTCCCCATCGTGTCGATCCAGAACCGCTACAACGTGGCCGACCGGAAGTCCGAGACCGTCGTTGACCTGGCCGAGCAGGAGCAGCTGGCCTTTCTGCCCTGGGCGCCGATCCAGGACGCCGACGAGGTGGAGGTGATCGTCCGGGCCGCCCGCGACCACGGGGTCTTCCCGCGCCAGGTCGTGCTGGCCTGGCTGCTGGCCCGGTCGCCGCAGATCCTGCCGATCCCCGGCTCCGGTTCGGCCGGGCATGTCGAGGAGAACGTGGCGGCCGCCGGGGTCCAGCTGGACCAGGGCGAGGTCGCCGCGATCACCGACAGTTTCTGACCGGCTCCGCGCGCTCGTCCCGGAGTTCCGCGGCCTGGGCGCGACCCAGGCCGCGGAACTCCGGCTGCGTCAGGGCGCCCAGCACCGCGACGGTCACCACGGCCCCGGCCACCGGGAAGTACGGGGCCGGGCCGAAGCGGTGCACCAGGGTCCCGGCCAGGCCGGCCGACAGCGGCAGCGTGCCCCACGCCGCCAGCATGATCAGGCTCATCACCCGGCCCAGCAACGCGGCCGGGGCCCACTGCTGGAGCGAGGTGATCAGCAGCACGTTGCCGTAGCCGTTGGTCATGCCGAGCACGCACGCGGCCGCCGCCGCCCCGGGCAGCCCGCCCAGGAACGGCAGCACGATGATGGCCACGCCCTCCAGCACGAAGCTGGCCGCCGAGCGGACCGCGGGCCCGGTCCGGGCGGGCGCCGGGTCCGCGGTGCCTCGGGCCCCGGCCAGGTTGCCGGCCACCGCCCCGGCCCCGAGGAAGGCCATCATGGTGGCGTACCCGATCGCTCCGTACCTGCTGTGCGCCAGCGCGGGGGTGGCCACTTCCAGCACCCCGTCCGAGGCCAGGTTGGCCATGATCACCACGACCAGCATGATCTTGAGCAGCCGCTCTTGCCGGATCAGCGACCACAGGCGATCCGCGCCGGCCGCCGACGCCACCCTGGTCAGGTTCTCCTGGTCCCCGGCCCCGGGTGAACCCTTCACTTCCCCGGGCCCGGTCGATCTTCCCGATTCCGCCGGCCCGTCACGCCACGGCCGGTTCACCCGGCGGCCGGGCATCAGGGCCAGCATGACCGCCGACACCGCGAACGACGCCGCGTCGGCGGCGAACGCGCAGGCCGGCCCGGCCACCGCCACCAGCGGGCCGCCCAGCGCCGGCCCGATCAGGTTGCCCCCTTCCGCCGCCGCGGTGGCGATCGCGTTGCCCGTGCGCAGCTGGGCGGGTGGCAGCAGCGACGGCAGCAGCGCGTACGACGGGGGGATGAACAGGCCCTCGCTCGCCCCGGTCAGCCCGGCCACCGGTCCCAGGGCCAGCAGGGTGGCGTGGTGCCGCCAGGCCATCAGCGCCAGCACGGTCACCAGCACGCAGCGGGTGGCGTCGGCGACCAGCATCAGCGGGCGGGCCCCGACCCGGTCGCAGAGCAGCCCGGCCACCGGGATCAGCGCCGTCCGCGGCGCCCCGTAGCAGGCCAGCACGGCGCCCAGCAGCACCGGGCTGCCGTGCCCGGTCAGGATCAGCCAGGGCAGCGCGACCGCGTAGCAGCTGTCGCCGGTGGCCGACGTGAACTGCCCGGTGGCCAGCAACCGGAAGCTGTGGTCGGCCAGCGGGCCATGCCGCCAGGCGGAGCGCCGCAAAAGTAATGCCACAAGGAAAGAACGGTACAAACCACGCGAACGGTTCGACCCGGCCGGAGGGCGGGAAGCGGCGGCGGGGAAGTATCAGGCTTCCCGCGCGTTACACCGGGCAGGAGGCCCATCCACCCCCGTCCCACCATCGCACCAGGAGTCACGATGACCACGCCGGACGCCAGCGACCGCATCACCGCCCTGCGCCGGAACCTGGGCCGCACCGGCATCTGGTCCACGCCGCCCGAGAACTACGGCGTGGACCCCGGGGACCTCGCGGCCACTGTGGAGAAGCTCGGTTTCGGCTCGCTGTGGCTCGGCGGCAGCCACCTGGCGCCGGATGCGTTCACCGGGCTGGTGGCGCTGCTGGACGGGTCCAGCAGGCTGATCGTCGGTACCGGTATCGCCAGTATCTGGGGCCGTGAAGCATCCGACATGCGGCAGGGCGCAGACACCCTGTCCCAGGGTTTCCCCGGCCGCTTCATCCTCGGCCTCGGGGTCAGCCACGCGCCCGCGGTGGAAGACCTCGGCCGGTCCTACGACCGCCCGTACAGCGCCATGGAGCGCTACCTGGACGAGATGAACCATCCGGCCGGCACCACCGGCGCTCCTGGCGCTCCTGGCGAGCGGGCGGTCCGGGTCCTGGCCGCGCTCGGCCCGCGGATGCTGGAACTGTCCCGCGATGAGGCCGACGGGGCGCACCCGTACTTCAGCCCGGTCGGCCACACCGCGTTCGCCCGCCAGGTTCTGGGCCGGGGCAAGCTGCTGATCCCCGAGCAGGCCGTGGTGCTCAGCGGCGGCCGGCCGGCCGCCCTGGCCGGCGCCCGCGCCTACGCCCACCGCTACCTGCAGCTGCCCAACTACGTGTCGAACCTGCGCCGTTTCGGCTTCGGCGACAACGACACCGGGGGCGGCGGCAGCGACCGCCTGATCGACGCGATCATCCCGCACGGCGCCAGCGTCATCGCCGAGCGCGTCCGCCAGCACCTGCAGGCCGGCGCGGACCACGTCCTTCTCCAGCCCATCGGGCCCGACGGCGCCTTCGCCCCCGGCGACCTGCCCCACCTGGCCGAAGCCGTCGCCGGCCTCTGACCCCGTCCGCTCCGGTCCGGCAGCTCACCGCCGAAGCCTGCCCAGCCGGCCAGATTGGCCGGATAACGCGGGCAAGTGGCGGCAGGTCGGGTACGCAGGTACCGGCCGGGCGGGTACGGTCGGACCATGACGACTTCGACGCCGGCCGGCGCCCCGGCCGCCCCGGCCACGGCTCCATTCGGCCGGATGCTGACGGCGATGATCACGCCGATGACGCCGGACGGTGCCGTCGACTACGACGGGGCCGCCCGGCTGGCGTCATACCTGGTCGACGACATGCGCAACGACGGCCTGGTCATCAGCGGCACGACCGGTGAGTCTCCGACCACCAGCGACGAGGAGCAGGACCGGCTGCTGCGCACGGTGGTCGAGGCCGTCGGCGACCGGGCGTCGATCGTGGCCGGCGTCGGCACCAACGACACCGCGCACACCAGGGAACTGACCCGGCGGGCCGAGCGGGCGGGCGCGGACGGGCTGCTGGTCGTCACGCCGTACTACAGCAAGCCGCCGCAGCATGCGCTGGAGGCCCACTTCCGCGCGGTGGCGGACATCGCCGAGCTGCCGGTGATGCTCTACGACATCCCCGGCCGGACCGGCACGCCGATCGCCACCGAGACGCTGATCCGGCTGGCCGGGCACCCGAACATCGTGGCCGTCAAGGATGCCAAGGAAGACGTGGCCGGCACCTCGGAGGTACTGGCCCGGACCGACCTGGTGTACTACTGCGGCACCGACATGGTCAACCTGCCGTGGCTGTCGCTCGGCGCGGTCGGCTTCGTCAGCGTGGTCGGTCACCTGGTTGGTGACCAGTTGCACGAGATGATCGACGAGTTCGAGGCGGGCCAGGTCGGCCGGGCCCGGGAGCTGCACCTGGCTCTGCTGCCCGTCTACACCGGCCTGTTCCGCAACCAGGGCCTGGTCATGACCAAGGCCGCCCTGAACCTGCTCGGCCTGCCGGGCGGGCCGGTGCGCCAGCCCCTGGCCGGCGCCACCGAGGCGGAAATCCGCCGGCTGCGGGAAGATCTCGAGGCCGGCGGGATCAAGCTGCCCACGGGCAGCTGACACCAAAGACTGAAGAAAGAGCGGACTAAAGCACAGTGAGTCATCCCCACCCCGAGCTGCCCCTGCCCCCGCCCCTCGCCGAAGGGGGCCTCAGGATCGTCGCCCTCGGTGGTCTCGGCGAAATCGGGCGCAACATGACCGTGTTCGAATACGACGGGCGCCTGCTCATCGTCGACTGCGGTGTCCTGTTCCCCGAGCCTGACCAGCCCGGCGTCGACCTGATCCTTCCCGACTTCCGCTACCTCGAAGAGCGGTTCGGCCTGATCGAGGCGGTCGTGCTGACGCACGCGCACGAGGACCACATCGGCGCGCTGCCCTACCTGCTGCGCGAGCGTGACGACATTCCGCTGATCGGGTCCCGGCTGACGCTGGCCCTGATCCGCAGCAAGCTCACCGAGCACCGCATCACCCCGGTCGTGAACGAGGTCGTTGAGGGTGACCGGCAGCAGTTCGGCCCGTTCAACCTGGAGTTCTTCTCGGTCAACCACTCGATCCCGGACGCCATGGCGGTGGCCATCCGCACTCCGGCCGGGCTGGTGCTGCACACCGGTGACTTCAAGATGGACCAGCTGCCGCTCGACCGGCGGCTGACCGACATCGGCGGGTTCGCGCGCCTCGGCGCGGACGGCGTCGACCTGCTCATGTCGGACTCCACCAACGCCGAGGTCCCCGGGTTCACGATCAGCGAGCGGCAGATCGCCCCGGTCCTGGACCAGGTGTTCGCCGGGGCGGAGAAGCGCATCATCGTGGCCTGCTTCGCCAGCCACGTGCACCGCGTCCAGCAGGTGCTGGACGCCGCGTCCAAGCACGGCCGCAAGGTGGCGTTCGTGGGCCGGTCCATGGTGCGCAACATGGGCGTCGCCCGCGACCTCGGCTACCTGCAGGTACCGGGGGGCATGCTGGTCGACATGCGCGAGGCCGAGGAGATGCGCCCCCAGGACGTGGTGCTGGTCTCCACCGGCTCCCAGGGGGAGCCGATGTCCGCGCTGTCCCGGATGGCCGGCCGTGACCACCCGATCCGGATCGCCGAGGGCGACACCGTCATCCTGGCCTCGTCGCTGATCCCCGGCAACGAAACCGCCGTCTACCGGGTCATCAACGGCCTGACCCGGCTCGGCGCCCGGGTCGTCCACAAGGGCGGCTCGCTGGTCCACGTGTCCGGGCACGCCAACGCCGGGGAACTGCTGTTCGTGCTGAACGTGACCAAGCCGGGCAACTTCATGCCGGTGCACGGCGAGTGGCGGCACCTGCGGGCGCACGCGCAGCTGGCCGCGCTGAGCGGCGTGCCCGAGGGCAACATCGTGATCGCGGACGACGGCTTCGTCGTCGACCTGGTCGAAGGCCAGGCCAAGATCACCGGTCAGGTGCCGTGCGGCTTCGTCTACGTGGACGGCCTCTCGGTCGGCGAGGTCACCGACGAGCAGCTCAAGGACCGGCGCATCCTCGGCGAGGAGGGCTTCGTCTCGGTGATCATCGTGCTCGACTCGACCACGGGCAAGGCCGTCGCCCCGGCCGAGCTGCACGCCCGCGGTTCCGGCATCGACGACGCGGCCCTGGCCGAGGTCCGGCCGAAGATCGAGGAGGCCCTGGCCCGCGCGGCCGCGGAGAACGTGACCGACACCCGCCAGATTCAGCAGCTGGTCCGCCGGGCCGTGGGCCGCTGGGTCAGCGACAACTACCGCCGCCGGCCCATGATCATTCCCGTGGTCGTCGACGTCTGACCGCGGGCCGGCCCCGGCCGCCGTCAGCGCTTGGGCGCGTACATGATCACGCCTACGCCCACCAGGCAGATCAGCGCCCCGATAATGTCGAATCTGTCGGGGCGGTAGCCGTCGGCCACCGCCCCCCAGATCAGTGACCCGGCGACGAAGACCCCGCCGTAGGCGGCCAGGATCTGGCCGAAGTGAGAGTCGGGCTGCAGCGTGGCGGTGAAGCCGTACAGCCCGAGCGCGACCACGCCCGCGCCCGCCCACACCCAGCCGCGGTGCTCACGCACCCCCTGCCACACGAGCCAGGCGCCGCCGATCTCCAGCAGCGCGGCCACCACGAACAGTCCGATCGAGCGCACGACGAGCACAGGTTCCTCCGGGAACAGCAGCCAACGACGGCCACTCTTATCAGCTCCGGCCGCGGCACTGTTGACCTGTGCGCGGTTTCTGCTGCCCCAGCAGCATAAATGGCTCGCCATCCCGCGGCTGGCCGCCCGGGAACGCGATCGCCGGCGCAGGCTCAGGCCCGCGCGGCCGCGACCGGGTGGCCAGCGATCAGCGCGGCCAGGTCCAGGACGCGCTGAGCGCCGCCGGCGGCCACGTGCCACGCGGTGAACTGCCGGATCAGCCCCAGGCGGCCGGGGTCCAGGGCCGTCACCCCGCCGCCGGCCACCGCCCGTGACCGCCAGCCCGCGATCACCTCGTCCAGCTGGCCGCGCATGTCATCCAGCCGCAGCGAGGCCTCGGCCACCGGTCCAGCGACCGCCCGCTGCGCTGGGCCTGGGTCACCGCCCGGCCGAACTCGCGGCGGGCCACGGCGTAGCAGGTCATGCCGGCCAGCGAGAGCCCCCAGGCGTGCCTCCCCGCGATCAGGGTGGCCGCCGGCGAGCCCGGCGCGCCCCGCGGCTGCCGGGCCACCGGGCGGTAGTCCCCGCGGGTCCGGTGGACGAACCCGTACTCGATGGCGGGACGGCCCGGTCCGCGCGTGTCCACGCTCCGCAGCGCCAGCCAGTCCCACTCCGGCGGCACGTCGGCCGGCACGCCCGGCGGCACGCCCAGGAGCGGCATCGCCTGGTCCTGCCCGCCGCCGAAGTCCGCGAACACCCGGCCCCGCGCGGCTTCACCGAGGATCCAGCCCGGACCCGGACCGGCGACGTCTCCGCTGGCCAGCGCGTCGGCTGCGGCTCCAACCCAGGCATGGTGGGCGTTCACGGCCCAGGCGCTGGCCGGGGCCCGCGCGGCCAGCTGACGCTGGGCGCAGGCCAGGTCGGTCAGGCCGAGCCCGGCCCCGCCGAAGCGGGACGGCAACGCCAGCTTCAGGTAGCCGCCGCCGGCCAGCACGGTCAGGTCCGCGGCCAGCCGCGCCGGGTCAGCCTGGCCCGGACCGGTCAGCCGGCTCAGCAGGCCGCGGGGGAGGGGGCCGATTCCGGTGGCTGGCATCAGGCTGCGCCCTCAGCGGTCGTAGAACTCACCACCCCGACCTCAGCACGCCGTCATCCTGAAGTCAACTAAACTGGTTGGAAAACTATGAAACGGCCTGCAGGAGCCTGGTCCGGCCGGCCCGGTGCAGCATCAGTCGTTCAGGACCCGGACCGGATTGCCGTCCAGGTACGCGGCGATGTCCTCAACCGCATCCCGGTAGAACACCTGGTAGGTCTCGTCGGTGACGTAGCCCAGGTGCGGGGTGAGCACGGTGTTCGGCGCGGACCGGAGCGGGTCGCCCAGCGGTAGCGGCTCGGTGTCGTACACGTCCAGCGCGGCCCCGGCGATCTGGCCGCCGCGCAGCGCGGCCACCAGGGCGGCGGTGTCCACGATGGGGCCGCGTGAGGTGTTGACCAGGTAGGCGGTCGGCTTCATCAGGGCCAGCTCGGCCGGCCCGACCAGCCCGGTGCTGCGCGGGCTCAGCTTGTAGTGGATGGTCACCACGTCGGACCGGGAGAACAACTGCTCCCGGCTGACCGGCTCGGCGCCCGCCTCCCGGGCCTGGTCCGGATCCAGGTTCTGGCTCCACGCCGCCACCTGCATCCCGAAGGCGAGCCCGCAGCGTGTGATTTCGCGGCCGATGCGCCCCAGCCCGACCACTCCGAGCCGCTTGCCGCCCAGGCCCACCCCGACCGTTCGCTGCCAGCCACCCCGGGACGACACCGCGGCCCCGCCCGCCCCGGCCGTCTCCCGCATCCGCCGGTCCTCTTCCGGGATGTGCCGCATCAGGGCCAGGATCAGGCCCCAGGTCAGCTCGGCGGTGCCACCTGGATGGCCGCCGGTCCCGCAGACGGTGATGCCCCGGGCCCGGGCCGCGGCCAGGTCGACCGCCGCGTTGCCCATGCCCGTGGTGACCAGCAGCCGCAGGTTGGGGAGCAGCGTCAGCAGGCTGGCCGGGAACGCGGTCCGCTCGCGCATGGCCACGATCACGTCGAACGGCCGCAACGCCGCGGCCACCTGCTCATGCCGCGCGATGTGGTCACGGAACACGGTGATCTCGGGCGCCCCGGGCAGGCCCTTCCAGTCCGCGTAGCCCAGGGCGACGTTCTGGTAGTCGTCCAGAATCGCGATCCGCATCACGCGCTCCCGTTCTTCAATTTCTTCCCACGGTTCATGGTGACCCTACCCGCCCCCGCGGCCCTGGTCCCGGCGCCCGCTCGGTTCGGACGTGGCCGCGCTGACCGGTCCTGATACGGTCTGCGGTGGTGACCGACGGACCCCCGGGAGGACGACGCATGGCGTGGCTGGACGCGCTGACGGCCAAGGCGCTCAACCGTGAGCGGCCGACCCGCGACGAGGCGCTCGCCGTCCTGGCCAGCGGTGATGACGAGCTGCTGGACGTGGTGGCCGCGGCGTTCCGGGTGCGGCAGCGGTTCTTCGGCCGCCGGGTCAAGCTCAATTTCCTGGTCAACGTCAAGAGCGGCCTGTGCCCGGAAGACTGCTTCTACTGCTCCCAGCGGCTCGGCTCCGACGCGGACGTCCTCAAGTACAGCTGGCTCAAGCCGGACGAGGTGCTGGCCGCGGCCGAGGCGGGCGTGACCGCCGGGGCCAAGCGGGTCTGCCTGGTGGCCAGCGGCCGCGGGCCGGCCGGCCGGGACGTCGCCCGGGTGTCGGAGATGATCGGCGCGTTCAAGGCCGAGCACCCGGACGTGGAGGTGTGCGCCTGCCTGGGGCTGCTCCGCCAGGACCAGGCCGAGCAGCTGCGCGCGGCGGGCGCCGACGCCTACAACCACAACCTGAACACGGCCGAGGCCCACTACGGTGACATCTGCACCACGCACGGTTTCGGCGACCGGGTGGACACCGTGCGCCAGGCCGCGGCGGCCGGGCTGTCGCCCTGCTCCGGCCTGATCGCGGGCCTGGGGGAGACCGACGCCGACCTGGCCGACGCGGCCTTCGCCCTGCGCGACCTGGACCCCGACTCGGTGCCGGTGAACTTCCTGATCCCGTTCGAGGGCACCCCGCTGGCCGGGGAGTGGACCCTCACGCCCCAGCGCTGCCTGCGCATCCTGGCCATGGTCCGGTTCGTCTGCCCTGACGCCGAGGTCCGGCTGGCCGGCGGCCGGGAGATCCACCTGCGCTCGCTACAGCCGCTGGCCCTGCACGTCGCCAACTCGATCTTCCTGGGCGACTACCTGACCAGTGAGGGCCAGGCGGGCCAGCAGGACCTGGAGATGATCGCCGATGCGGGCTTCACCGTGGAGGGCGCGGCCGAGCCCACCCTTCCTGAGCACCGCCGCGACCTGATCAGGGTCCGCCGCCGCGGCGCCGGCACCGAGCTTCCCGCCAACACCTGACCGGTCACGGCCGCGGGCCCGGCCGTCCTCCCGGCCCCTCCGGGCCCCTTCGGCCGCCGACACACCCGGCCGCCTCCCACCGGCGGGCCCTGGTCTTCGTTACCTTGGGATCATGGCCACCCGTGCGCCCAAGGAATCGACTCGGCCGCGCGGCGGGAGTTCCGGCGACTCCCGCGCGGAGCCGTCCGGCCCTGCCCGGCGCAAGCCCGCGGCGAGTTCGGGGCGCTCGGCCCCGGCCCGTACCCCGGCGGCCCGCACTACGGCGACCCGTACCACGGCCAG
>DASWVA010000518.1:0-5643 GCA_036401415.1 Streptosporangiaceae bacterium | reverse complement strand
CGCTGCTCCAGGTCCAGCCGGGACAGGCGGAACCCGTCCAGAGTGGCGGCCACCGCGTCCAGCCGCTCCCGGGCCGGGCTGTCCGCCTCGGCCTCGGTGACCAGCAGGCACAGCCCGGGGTGCTGGCCGCGGCCGACCCGGCCGCGTAGCTGGTGCAGCTGGGACACCCCGAACCGGTCCGCGTCCATAACCACCATGACCGTGGCGTTGGGCACATCCACACCGACCTCGATGACCGTGGTGGCGACCAGGACATCCAGGTGCCCCTCGGTGAACGCGCGCATGACACGTTCCTTCTCGTCGGCAGGCATCCGGCCGTGCAGCACGGCCAGCCGGAGCCCGTTCAGCGGACCCTCCTCCAGGGCGGGGGCCACATCCAGCACCGCGAGGGGCGGCCGGCGCGCGGTCGTCTCCTCGTTGTCGTCCGGGGGCCCGTCGCCGTCGCCGTCGCGGTCGCCGGGGTCCGCGTCGCCCGTGCCGACCCGGGGGCAGACCACGTAGGCCTGCCGGCCCTGGCTGACCTCCTCCCGGATCCGTTCCCAGGCCCGGTCGAGAAACCTCGGCCTGTCCGCGGGCACCACGTGCGAGCCGATCGGGGACCGGCCGGCCGGCAGCTCGGTCAGGGTCGAAGTCTCCAGGTCCCCGTAGACGGTCATGGCCACCGTCCGCGGAATGGGGGTGGCCGTCATGACCAGGACGTGCGGACGGCCGCCGGCCGCCTTCTCGCGCAGCGCGTCCCGCTGCTCGACGCCGAACCGGTGCTGCTCGTCGATCACGATCAGGCCCAGGTCGCTGAAGCGGACGTGCTCCTCCAGCAGGGCGTGGGTGCCGATGACGATACCGGCGTCCCCGGTGAACACGTCGGTGAGCGCCTCGCGCCGGGCGGCGATGCCCGTGGACCCGGTGAGCAGGACGACCCGGGTCGCGATGTCGGCGCCGCCCAGCCGGCCCGCCTGGCCCATCGGCCCGAGCATCGCGGTGATCGAACGGTGGTGCTGCTGGGCCAGGACCTCGGTCGGGGCGAGCAGTGCGGCTTGGCCGCCGGCGTCGATGACCTGGAGCATGGCGCGGACCGCGATGACGGTCTTGCCCGAGCCGACCTCGCCCTGGAGCAGCCGGTGCATGGGGAAGGCGCAGGCCAGGTCGGTCGAGATCGTCTCCCCGGCCGCGCACTGGCCCGCGGTCAGGCTGAACGGGAGCCGGCGGTCGAACGCCTCGGCCAGGCCGCCGGACAGCAGCGGCCGCGGGGTGGCCGGCAGGGCCGCCGCCGCGTGCCGCCGCTGGGCCAGCGCGGCCTGGAGCACGAAGGCCTCGTCCCACTTGAGCCGGTGCCGGGCCTTGCGGTAATCAGCCACGTCGATCGGCCGGTGCACGGCCTGGATGGCCACGGCCTGATTGATCAGGCCGTGCTTTTCGCGCAGCTCGGCGGGTAGCGGGTCCTCGCCGGCGTCCATGGTGTCGAGTACGGTGCGGACCGCCCTGGCGATCTGCCAGGAGGAGATCTTGGCGCTGGCCGGGTAGACCGGGATCAGCTCGGCGGCGTATCCCGCCGCGTACTCGGCCGTCTGGCCGGTCCCGGTGGCTTCGGCCGGCAGCATCTCGCAGTCAGGGTGCACCAGCTGCCGCTTGCCCCGGAACGACGACACCGTGCCCGCGAACAGGCCCAGCGCCTCTTGGCGCAGCAGCCGCTGCCAGTAGCCGGCCTTGTGGAAGAACATCAGCGTGAGCCGGGCCGTCCCGTCGGTGACGATGACCTCGAGCCGGTCCCCGCGGCGGCCGCCCATGGGGATCTTGCGCACCAGCGCCACCTTGGCCAGCACCGTGACGTGCTCACCCTCGGCGAGTGAGGACAGCTCGGTCAGCTCGCCGCGGCTGGCGTACCGGCGGGGGTAGTGGCGCAGCAGGTCTCCGGCGGTTTTCATGCCGAACGCGTCGTCGAGGACCTTGGCCGTCCGGGCGCCCAGCACCCGCTCCAGCGGATCACGCACGGTCGTCATAGGGGCAGGATAGGATCCGGCTCGGACAGAAAAGTGCCGGCTGGCCGTTCTGGCCTGCGTTCAGTCCGGTCAGTTCGCGTGCCGCCGTTTCGTTGGGTAGTCTCTGACGGCTGGTCCCTTGAGCTGGCACCGCCGTGTGCGCTCGCGTGGGCGGCACTTTGATCAAACCTCGACTTTGGAGTGACCCGTGGCTTCCGTCTGCGACGTATGCGGCAAGGGGCCGGGCTTCGGCAATAACATCTCGCACTCGCACCGCCGCACCCGCCGCCGCTGGAACCCGAACATCCAGACCGTCCGCGCCATGGTCGGCCGCACGCCGAAGCGCATGAACGTGTGCACGTCGTGCATCAAGGCCGGCAAGGTCAGCCGCTAGCGGTTCCGCACCTTCAGGCCCGGGCGCCCGGTGGGCGCCCGGGTTATTTGCGTGCGCGTGACCGCCAGGCGTGGTCGACCGGGCCGATGCCCGCGCCGAGCGGGAACCCACCCCGGATCGCGCCGGTCACGAACTCGCGGGCCCTGGCCACCGCGGCCGGGACGTCATCGCCCAGGGCCAGGTGGGAAGCGATGGCCGAAGCCAGCGTGCACCCCGTCCCGTGCGTGTGCGGGGTGACGATCCGCTCCCCCGTGAACCGCCAGGTACGTTCCCCGTCGTAGAGCAGGTCCACCGGGTCCCCGGCCAGGTGGCCGCCCTTGATCAGCACGTAGCGGGGGCCGAGCGCCTTGATGGCCCGGGCCGCGGCCAGCATGCTGTCGTCGTCGACCACCTTGATGCCGGTCAGATGCCCGGCCTCGTCCAGGTTCGGCGTGACCACGGTGGCCAGCGGCAAGATGGCCTCCCGCAGGCTGTCCCCCGCGCCCGGCAGGAGCAGGGAATGGCCATGCTTGGACACGGCCACCGGGTCCACCACCAGCGGTGTGGTGACGGCCCCGAGCACCTCGGCCACCGCGCCGACGATATCGCTCGAAGCCAGCATCCCGGTCTTCACCGCCTGCACCGGGATGTCGGTCAAAATCGAGTACAGCTGCTCGCGCACCGCCTCGGGAGACAGATCCCAGAAGTTCTGCACGCCGACCGAATTCTGCGCGGTGACCGCGGTGACCACGCTCATGCCGTGCACCCCGAGCGCCTGCATGGTCTTCAGGTCGGCCTGGATGCCGGCGCCGCCGCAGGAGTCCGACCCGGCGATGGTCAGCACGCACGGTGGGGTGGGCGGGATCGGCGGTCGGGGCATGGCTCCAGGTTATGGCCGAGGGCGGTCAGCGGAAGTGCTGCCAGCCGCCCGGGCCGGCATGCGGGCGGCCATCGACCAGGACGCCGCGGCCCGGACGGACCTCGCCGATGACCCGCCAGCGGGGCGGCAGGGTGGTCCCGGCGGGGAACGTCGCCACCAGGGAGTGATCCTCGCCGCCGGTCAGCAGCCACTCCAGCGGACGGCCCGCCCCCAGCGCGTCGGCCGCGCGCAGCAGCGGGGCAGGATCCAGCGCTTCCGTTCGTACGTCGATGGCCACCCGGCTGGCGTCGGCGATGTGCCCGAGGTCGGCCAGCAGCCCGTCGCTGACGTCCATCAGCGCGGTCGCCCCGAGCCGGGCCGCCTCCGGCCCCGCGTCATAGGGCGGCGCAGGCCGCAGGTGCGCGGCGATCAGGAGGGCGGGCTCCCGGCGGCCCGCCGCCAGCAGAGCCAGTCCGGCGGCCGAGTGCCCCAGCGGCCCGGCCACGGCCAGCACGTCGCCCGGCCGGGCCCCGTCCCGGGTCACCGGGCGCCGCCCCTGCAGGTCGCCCAGCCCGGTCACCGCCAGCAGCACCGCGTCGAAGCTCGCCGTGTCCCCGCCCGCGACGGTGGCGCCGGCCCGCGCGGCCTCGGCGGCCAGGCCCGCGGCCAGGTCCAGCGCCCAGGAGGAGGGCAGCCAGGACGGCGCAGCCAGCGCCACCAGCAAGGCGGTCGGGACCGCGCCCATGGCGGCCACGTCGGCCAGGCTCCGGACCGCGGCCCGGTGCCCGATGTCGGCCGGCCCGGCCCAGTCGCGCCGGAAATGCCGTCCTTCGATCAGAAAATCGGTGGTGGCCACCACCCGGCCGTCCGGGGTGGCCAGTACCGCGGCATCGTCCCCGATGCCGACCTCTATCCCCGGCCCTGCCCCCGGCCCCGGCGTTGCGTCTCGCCCTGCGCCCGGCGGCAGGGCGGGGCGCATCCGCGCAGCCAGCTGAGCGATCAGCCCGAACTCGCCCAGGTCCCCGATGCTCGGCCCGGCATCTGGCCCAGCCGCCGGCCCGGCATCTGGCCCAGGCGCCGGCCCGGCATCTGGCCCAGGCGCCGGCACTGCATCGTCGCTGGTGACGTCGTCGCCGCGACGGCCTTCCGTGCCGATGCCAACCTCCCGCGGAATTCGGGTGAACTCGCCCTGTGAGGGATGTTGTGGCCTAAGGTAGCGTGACCTGTCCGGGCTCTATTCACCGTCGAACACTGTGCCCCTGGAGGACGTCATGGTTCAGGCCTACATCCTCGTTCAGACGGAGGTCGGCAAGGCGGCTGATGTCGCCAAGCAGATCGCCGCGATCGCCGGGGTGACCCAGGCGGAGGACGTCACCGGCCCCTACGACGTCATCGTCCGGGCCCAAGCCGACAACGTGGACGAACTCGGCCGCCTGGTAGCCGCCAAGATCCAGGCCGTCGATGGCATCACCCGCACCCTGACCTGCCCCGTGGTCTACATCTGACTCCTCCGCGGCCTACCAGCAGTCCCAGGGACCCAGCGCACCCCACCCGTATCACTACTCACCGGGGCCCTGCTCTCGCAGGTACACGATGGTCCATCGGTGACACTCTTTGGGTCGCAATGGGCCAGCGTGTACGCCGGAAACCGGAGTCACCGGGAGAGGTGGGGCTGGCGGGCCGGGGGCTGCCCCACGCGTGGCCGACTTGCTGCTGGCCACTGTGGGCGCTCAGCCGGTCCAGGAGTACGACCCGGACGACCCGGTGGAGATCTTGCGTATCCTGCCGGGGCGCTTCCATGAGCAGTTCCTGGCCGAGTACGCGGCCGCGGCCGAGAAAGCCCGTCGGCCCGAGGGATACCGCGCCCTGCATGCCGCGCTGCGGCTGTGGCGGCTGTCGGCGGTCGCTTACTCCGGTCCCGGCTTTGAGGGCCGTCTCGCGGCGGTCCGCGAGGCAGCCCGCACCGGCAGTACCGAAGGCACCGTTCCAGCCTCGGATGTTCCGGGCTGGCCTGCAGGCCGGTGACGCACCGGATCCTGTTTGAGCGCGGCGCCCTGATTCAGCTCAACGGATTCCCCCGCGACGCATTCGACGCGCTGGTCGAACGGGTCCTGGAGCTCGTCGAGAAACCATGGGACGCGACGGTCATGCCGCCCGGCGATGACCCGGCGATCCGGCAGACCGTTTTCGGCCGGGCTACGGCCTGCTGTCCTTTTATGCCGACGACAACGCCGAGCTGATCCGCATCTTCGACCTGACCTGGATCAGCTGACACCGCCCCGCGCATACCACTACTAGCCGGCGGCCCGGAGCAGGTCGGCGGCGACCGCGGACGTGCGCGGGCCCAGGCCCAGCCGGGCCGCGTCCCGTAGGTCCTCCCCCGTGTCGACGTCCCGCCGCAGTCCGGGGATCCCGGGCAGCAGCAGCTCAGCGGC
>DASWVA010000517.1:0-1886 GCA_036401415.1 Streptosporangiaceae bacterium | reverse complement strand
TACGCCGGCACGGGCTGCTGCGGGCCGGGACGCTGGCCGCGATGGGGATCAGCGGGGGACCGCCGCCGGTGGCCGGGGACTGGCTCGCCGACCCGGCGTTCTGGCGGGCCGCCCGGACCCGGCTGGCCGGCCTGGTCCGCGAGCACGCCGAGCAGAACCCGCTGGCCGTGGGGCTGCCGGTAGAAGCGGCCCGGGCCGCGCTGGGGCTGCCCGGCCGGGCGCTGGCCGAAGCGCTGGCCCGGCCCGCGCCCGGCCACACCCCGGCCGTCGTCCTCCGGGACGGCTACCTGACCACGGCCCGGGGCGATGGGCCGGGCCCGTCCCCAGGCGGCGAGCCGGCGCCCGCGGCCGTCCCGGAACGGCTGCTGACCGCGGTCCGCACCGTCCGGTCCGACCTGGCCACCGACCCGTTCCGGGCCCCGGACGCGGCCCGGCTCCAGGAACTGGGCCTGGACACCAGGGCCATCGCGGCCGCGGCCCGGGCGGGGCTGCTGCTGCGGGTCAGCGACCAGATCGTGCTGGCGCCCGGGGCCGACGCCGAGGCGGTGCGGGCCCTGGGCCGCCTGGCGCAGCCGTTCACCACCGCCGAAGCCCGCCAGGCGCTCGGCACCACCCGGCGGGTGGCCATTCCGCTGCTGGAGTTCCTGGACCGGGCCCGGCTCACCGAGCGGCTGCCCGATGACCGCCGGCGCCTGCGTTAGCTAGCGGGCCAGCCAGGCCGCGGTGTCCGGTGGCAGCTTCCCGTCGCCGATTGGGCCGCTGGCCAGCAGCACCCGGCTGTGCGGGGGCAGCGCGACCTCGGCCGGGCCCAGGTTGGCCGCGAACACGAACCCGGGCTCGCGGCTGAAGATCAGCGTGCCGTCCGGGCCGCTGAGCCACTGCATGGCCGGCCCGCCCGCGTCCTGCCCGGGGCCGAAGCCGAGAGCCGGGTGGCTGCGGCGCAGCTGGAGGGCGTCCCGGTACAGGCTCAGGAACGAGTCCCGGTCGCCGAGCTGCGCGGCCACGCTGTAGTTACCCCAGTAGCTGGGCTGCGGCAGCCAGGGCGGCACGGCCTCGCCGTCGCCGGGGTCGGGGGAGAACCCGAACGAGGGCCCGGTGGACGTCCACGGCAACGGGACCCGGCAGCCGTCCCGGCCGGGTACGGTGCCGCCCGAACGCCGGAACGTCGGGTCCTGGCGGCTTTCGTCTGGCAGCTCGACCACTTCGGGCAGGCCCAGTTCCTCGCCCTGGTAGATGTAGGCCGAGCCCGGCAGGGCCAGCAGCAGCAGCGCCGCCGCCCGGGCGCGGCGGAACCCGGCCGGCAGCTCCGGATCGCCGATCCGGGGGAGCCCGGCGGCGTCGTTGGGCTGACCGCCCTGATTGGCCGCGTACCGGGTGACCGGCCGGGCCACGTCGTGGTTACCGATCACCCAGGGGGCCCGGTCGCCGCCCGCCATGACGTCGATGGCGTCGATCGCCGTCCGCAGCTCGGTCGCGTCCCAGCGGGAGATGATCAGCTGGAAGTTGAACACCTGCGGCAGCCCGGCGCCAGCCAGGTATGGCTTCAGCGTCTCCGGCGAGTCGTACCAGACCTCGCCGACCGCGGTCCGCGGGCCGGGATAATCCCCGGGCTGGTAGGAGTCCAGGATGATCCGCCACAGCCGGTACAGCTCGTGCAGCTCGGCGCGGTGGAAGAAGGCCGACGGACGATGGCTGGCGGTGGCCGCCCCGGTCAGGTCGGCCAGGCCCGGCGCCTTGAACAGCCCGTGCGCCACATCGATGCGCAGGCCGGCCGCCCGGCGGCCCAGCCAGAACCGGATGATCTCCTCGAAGTAGCTGGTCACCGCGGGGTTGCGCCAGTTCCAGTCGGGCTGGCCGGAGTCGAACAGGTGCAGGTACCACTGGCC
>DASWVA010000516.1:0-9637 GCA_036401415.1 Streptosporangiaceae bacterium | reverse complement strand
CGAGTCGGTGCAGGCCGCCGGGTCCCAGCTTGGCACCCGGGCCCTGCAGATGTTCGACGAGACCACCTGCGTGGTCCGGGCGGTGCTGCGGTGGACCGAGTTCTACCAGCACGAGTCGTGCGGCAAGTGCACCCCGTGCCGTGAGGGCACGTACTGGATGGTCAGGGTCCTGCAGCGGCTGGAGAACGGCCAGGGCACCGATGAGGACCTGGACAAGCTGCTGGACATCTGCGACAACATCCTGGGCCGTGCGTTCTGCGCCCTGGGGGACGGCGCGACCAGCCCCATCACCTCCTCGATCCAGTATTTCCGGGACGAGTACATCGAGCACCAGAAGCGCGGCGGCTGCCCGTTCGACCCCGCCGCTTCGACCTTGTTCGGGAGCCGATAACGCATGACCGTGCAGGCAACCAGCGGTCCAGGCGCGCCCGCGCCCGTGGAGACCGTGACCGTCACCATCGACAGCTTCGAGATCGCCGTGCCCAAGGGCACGCTGGTCATCCGGGCCGCCGAGCTGCTCGGGATCCAGATCCCGCGGTTCTGCGACCACCCCCTGCTGGACCCGATCGGGGCGTGCCGCCAGTGCCTGGTGGACGTGGAGGGCCAGCGCAAGCCGCTCGCCTCCTGCACCACCGTGTGCACCGACGGCATGGTGGTCCGGACCCAGCTCACCTCCCCGGTGGCGGAGAAGGCCCAGCGCGGCGTGATGGAGCTGCTGCTGGTCAACCACCCCCTCGACTGCCCCATGTGCGACAAGGGCGGCGAGTGCCCGCTGCAGAACCAGGCCATGACCAACGGCCAGGGTGAGACCCGGTTCACCGACGAGAAGCGGACCTTCGACAAGCCGGTCCCGATCTCCTCGGAGGTGCTGCTGGACCGCGAGCGCTGCATCTCCTGCACCCGGTGCACCCGGTTTTCCGAGGAGATCGCCGGGGACCCGTTCATCGAGTTCGTCGAGCGCGGGCCCAGCCAGATGATCGGCACCGCGGCCGGGGAGCCGTTCAACTCCTATTTCTCCGGCAACACCGTGCAGATCTGCCCGGTCGGCGCGCTCACCGGGGCGCCGTACCGGTTCCGGGCCCGCCCGTTCGACCTGGTGTCCACGCCCAGCGTGTGCGAGCACTGCGCGTCCGGCTGCCGCCAGCGCACCGACCACCGCCGCGGCCGGGTCATGCGGCGGCTGGCCGCCGACGACCCGCAGGTCAACGAGGAGTGGAACTGTGACAAGGGCCGGTGGGCGTCCACCTACGCCACCGAGCCCGACCGGCTGACCGCGCCGCTGGTCCGCAACGCCGACGGGGTGCTGGTCCCCGCCTCCTGGCCGGAGGCGATCCGGGTCGCCGCCCAGGGCCTGCTGGGCGCCCGCGGCGGTCCGCTGCTGGCCGACCGCGAGCCGGTCAGTGACCCGCTGGAGGGCGAGGCCCGGGCGCTGCCCGCCGCGGGCCCGCGCGGCGCCGCCGTGCTGACCGGGGGCCGGCTGACGCTGGAAGACTCCTACGCCTACGCCAAGTTCGCCCGGGTCGCGCTGGGCACCAACGACATCGACATGCGGGCCCGGCCGCACTCGGCCGAGGAGGCCGGGTTCATCAGCGCTCGCGTGGCCGGCCAGGGCATCCAGGTCAGCTACGACGACCTGGAGCACGCCCCGGCCGTCTTGCTGGCCGGCCTGGAGCCGGAGGAGGAGTCGCCGATCGTGCTGCTCCGGCTGCGCAAGGCGGTGCGGCGCAACCGGGCCAGCGTGTTCGCTCTGGCCCCGTTCGCCAGCCGCGGGCTGGTCAAGACGACGGGCGTGCTGCTGCCGACCGCTCCCGGCGACGAGGCGCGGGCCCTGACCCGGCTGGCCGAGCCGGCCTCCGGCGAGGGGTCCACCCGGTCGCGGTCGGCCGCGGCCGGCTCGGACGACGATCAGGTGGGGCGGGACGCGGCCCGGGCGCTGGCCGCCCCGGACGCGATCATCCTGGTCGGCGAGCGGCTGGCGGAGACCCCCGGCGCGCTGTCGGCCGCGGTCCAGCTGGCCGAGACCACCGGCGCCCGGCTGGCCTGGATCCCGCGGCGGGCGGGGGAGCGCGGCGCGATCGAGGCCGGCGCCATGCCCAACCTGCTGCCGGTGGGACGCCCGGTCAGCGACGCGGACGCCCGCGCCGAAGTGGCCCGGGTCTGGGGGGTCGGCTCACTGCCGGCCACGCCCGGCCGGGACACCGCCGCCATCCTGGCCGCGGCCGCCGCCGGGGAGCTGGGTGCGCTGCTGGTGGCCGGGGTCGACCCGGCCGACCTGCCCGACCCGGCCGCCGCGCTGGCCGCGCTGGACGCGACCCCGTTCGTGGTCAGCCTGGAGATCCGGGTCAGTGCGGTGACCGACCGCGCCGACGTGGTGCTGCCGGTGGCCGCGGTGCCCGAGAAGGCGGGCACGTTCGTCAACTGGGAGGGCCGGGGCGGCACGTTCACCGAGGTGCTGCCCGTGCCCGGGATCCGCACCGAGCTGTACGTGCTGGGCGAGATCGCCGACGAGATGGACGTCCACCTCGGCCTGCCCCATCCGGAGTCGGCCCGGGCCGAGATCGCCCGGATCGGCACCTGGCGGGGCGGCCGGGAGACCATGCCGGTGGTGCCGGCGCAGGTCCAGATGGCCCCGGAGGCCGGCCAGGCCGTGCTGGCCACCTGGAGCCTGCTGCTCGACCGCGGCCGGATGCAGGACGGCGAGCCCTACCTGGCCGGGACGGCCAGCATGGCCTGCGCCCGGATGTCAGCGGGGACGGCGGCGGAGGCCGCGGTCTCCGATGGCGATAAGGTCACCGTGGCCACCGAACGCGGGGCGCTCACGCTGCCCGTCGAGGTGACCGACATGCCCGACCGGGTGGTATGGCTGCCCGCCAACTCCGCCGGCTGTGCGGTCCGCGCGGAACTGGCCGCGGGAAACGGCACCCGGGTCACGCTGAGGAGCCCTGAATGAGCAAGCTGGCTGCGGGTGCGGTGTCCGCGGCAGACCCCACGCTGTCGAGCTTCACCCCGCTCGTGTGGTGGATCATCATCATCAAGGTGCTGGTGATCTTCCTGTTCCTGCTGATGTTCCAGATCCTGATGATCTGGGCCGAGCGGCGGATCATCGCCCGGATGCAGAACCGGCCCGGCCCGAACCGCTGGGGCCCGTTCGGGCTGCTGCAGCCGATCGCGGACGCGCTCAAGCTGCCGCTCAAGGAAGACATCGTGCCGCGGCAGGTCGACAAGCTGCTGTTCTCGCTGGCCCCGATCCTGTCCGCCGCCCCGGCCCTGGTGAGCTTCGCCATCATCCCGTGGGGCCCGGAGGTCTCGATCTTCGGCACGAAGACTCCGCTGCAGCTCACCGACTTCCCGGTCGCGGTCCTGCTGGTGCTGGCCATGAGCTCGATCAGCATCTACGGCATCGTGCTGGCCGGCTGGTCCTCGGAGTCGCCGTACTCGCTGCTCGGCGGCCTGCGGTCCTCGGCCCAGCTGATCAGCTACGAGATCGCCATGGGCCTGTCCTTCGTGGCCGTGTTCCTGTACTCAGGGACACTGTCGACGACGGGCATCGTCCACGCCCAGGAGCGCGGCTGGTACGTGTGGGAGCTGCTGCCCTCGTTCCTGATCTACGTGGTCACCATGGTCGGGGAGACGAACCGGCTGCCGTTCGACCTGCCGGAAGGCGAAGGCGAACTGGTCGCCGGGTACCACACCGAGTACTCCTCGATGAAGTTCACCCTGTTCTACCTGGCCGAGTACGTGAACATGACCACCGTCTCCGCCCTGGCCACCACGCTGTTCCTGGGTGGCTGGCGGGCCCCGTGGCCGATCTCGCTGTGGGCCGGGTCCAACATGGGCTGGTACCCGGTCATCTGGTTCCTGATCAAGGTCGCACTGTTCGAGTTCGGTTTCATCTGGCTGCGCGGCTCGCTGCCCCGGGTGCGCTATGACCAGCTGATGTCGCTCGGCTGGAAGGTGCTGATCCCGGTCTCGATCGTGTGGCTGCTGCTGATCGCCACCGTCCGCGCCTGGCGGCTCGACAGCCACAGCTCGGCCGTGTACGTGGTTGGCGGCGTGGTCCTGGCCATCATCATCGTGATCGCGGTGGCCTGGGACATCGCCGCTGAACGGCGCTCGTCCCAGGGCGCCGGCGCCGACGCGGCGGCCGACGAGGCCGAGCCCGTTCCCGACGGCCCCGCGGTCAGGTCCGGCGGCCCGCGGGCCCGCCGCGTCCACTACCGGGTCCCCCCCATGGACCTGCCCCACTACCACGGCGTCGGGCTGTCCGGCCCGGACAGCGCCACCGCGGTCCCCGCGGGCACGGTCACCGGGACCAGCGAAGCCGACAGCGCCAAGGAGGTCACCGGTGCTTGACTTCCTCAACCCCATCAAGGGGTTCGGGGTCACCTTCCACGAGATGTTCCGGAAGGTTGACACCGTCCAGTACCCGGAGGAGCGCCATCCGACCGCCCCGCGCTTCCACGGCCACCACCAGCTGAACCGGTGGCCCGACGGTCTCGAGAAGTGCATCGGCTGCGAGCTGTGCGCCTGGGCCTGCCCGGCCGACGCCATCTACGTCGAAGGCCGGGACAACACGGCCGACGAGCGGTACTCACCGGGCGAGCGCTACGGGCACGTCTACCAGATCAACTACCTGCGCTGCATCTTGTGCGGGCTGTGCATCGAGGCGTGCCCGACCCGGGCCCTCACGATGACCAACGAGTACGAGCTGGCCGACGACAGCCGGGAGAACCTGATCTGGACCAAGGAGCAGCTGCTGGCCCCGCTCCAGGCCGGGATGGACGCCCCGCCGCACGAGATGCAGCTCGGCCACGACGAGCGGGACTACTACCTGCTCGGCGCGGCCGGGATCGCCCCCACCTGGAACCCGGTGCCGCCCGCCGTGGCCCCGGCCACCACCCCGGCCGACCCGGGCGGCCAGGCGGCCGGTGAAGCGGCCTCGGTGGGCGGAGAGACCCCAGCCAGCGCGCCGCCCGCCAGCGACGACAGCTTCGCCTCCACCAGCCATGGGGAGGAACAGTGAGTCACGTCCTGGCCAGCGCGGGCAGCACCGCCGCCGCGACCACCCAGACGGTCATCTTCTGGCTGCTGGCCGTGATCTCGGTCGGCTCGGCCGTCGGCATGGTGCTGGCCCGCCGGGCCGTCCACTGCGCGCTGTTCCTGGCCGCGATCATGCTCTCGCTGGCCGTCTACTACGCCATGCAGAGCGCGCCGTTCCTGGCCTTCGTCCAGGTCATCGTCTACACCGGCGCCGTGCTGATGCTGTTCCTGTTCGTGATGATGCTGATCGGCGTCAGCTCCCGCGACTCGCTGGTGGAGACGATCCGCGGCCAGCGGCTGGCCGCGGCGATCGCCGGGATCGCGCTCGCGGTGCTGCTCATCCTGGGCATCGGGCACGCCGCCCTCGGCCCGGCCACCCAGAGCGTGGCCAACGGCGGCTCGGGCAACGTGACCGGGCTGGCCACGCTGATCTTCACCACCTACGTGTTCCCGTTCGAAGTGACCAGCGCCCTGCTGATCACCGCGGCGCTCGGGGCCATGGTGCTGGCCCACCACGAGCGCACCGGCCCGAAGCTGACCCAGCGCGAGCTGGCCCGGCGGCGGGTGGCCAGCGGCCGGCCCACCCCACTGCCTTCGCCGGGCGTGTTCGCCCTGCACAACGCGGTGGACCTGCCGGCCCTGCTGCCCGACGGCAGCCCGTCGGAGCTGTCGGTCAGCTCGATGCTGACGCGCCGCGACCTCGGCGACGACGGCACCCCGGCGCTGCCGCCGGTGCCCGAGGAGTCCGGCGGTCCCGGGCCTGGCTACGACAACCCGGCCGGGCGCCTGGCCACCACGACCACACCGGCCGGGGCGTCCACCCCGGAAGGGGCGGACTCATGAGCCCGTCGGCGTACGTGACGCTGTCCGTCATCCTGTTCGCGATCGGCGGGGTCGGCGTCCTGGTGCGGCGCAACGCCATCATCGTGTTCATGTGCATCGAGCTGATGCTGAACGCGTCGAACCTGGCGTTCGTGGCCTTCTCGCGTATGCACGGCAACCTGGACGGCCAGGTAATAGCGTTCTTCGTCATGGTGGTGGCCGCGGCTGAGGTCGTGGTCGGTCTGGCCATCCTGATGGCGATCTTCCGAACCCGCAGGTCGACGTCGGTGGACGACGCCAGCCTGCTGAAGAACTAGAAGGGGTGGAGGGGTGACCAGCTCAGCGGCTGCTGGCGTGCACACGATCGCCGCGACCATGACCACCGTCCCCGCGGCCGGCTTCCAGCGGTACGCCTGGCTGATGCTGGCGTTCCCGGTGTTCGGCGCGCTGGTGCTGATCTGCGGCGGCCGCCGCACCAACCGGTGGGGTCACCTGCTCGGCCTGGCCATGCCGGTCGGGTCATTCGTGGTCGGGCTGATCTCGTTCTTCGCGCTGCTCGGGTACACCCAGCGCAGCCGGGACCTGCACCTGTTCAGCTGGATCCCGGTCTACGGCTTCCACGTCAATGTGGGCCTGCTGCTGGACCCCCTGTCGATGACGTTCGTGCTGCTGATCACCGGGGTGGGCTCGCTCATCCACCTGTACTCGATCGGCTACATGGAGCACGACGCGGAACGGCGCCGGTTCTTCGGCTACCTGAACCTGTTCATCGCGGCCATGCTGCTGCTGGTGCTGGCCGACAACTACCTGGTGCTGTACGCCGGGTGGGAGGGCGTCGGCCTGGCGTCCTACCTGCTGATCGGGTTCTGGCAGTACAAGCCGTCCGCGGCGGTGGCGGCCAAGAAGGCGTTCATCGTGAACCGGGTCGGTGACGCCGGCCTGTCGATCGCGATCATGCTGATGTTCACCACGTTCGGCACGGTCAGCTTCACCGGCGTGTTCGGCGGCACCCGGGCCGCGGGCACGGGCGTGGACACCGCGCTCGGCCTGCTCCTCCTGCTCGGGGCGTGCGGCAAGTCGGCCCAGGTGCCGCTGCAGTCCTGGCTGCTGGACGCGATGGAGGGCCCCACCCCGGTGTCGGCCCTGATCCACGCGGCGACGATGGTCACCGCGGGCGTCTACCTGCTGGTGCGGTCCAACCCGATCCTGTTCTACTCCACGACCGCCCGGCTGGCGATCACCGTGGTCGGTGCGGTCACGCTGCTGTTCGGCGCGATCATCGGCTGCGCCAAGGACGACATCAAGAAATCCCTGGCCGGATCCACCATGAGCCAGATCGGGTACATGACGCTCGGCGCGGGCCTGGGGCCGGCCGGCTACGTGTTCGCGATCGCGCACCTGGTCGCGCACGGCTTCTTCAAGGCCGACCTGTTCCTCGGGGCCGGGTCGATCATGCACGGCATGAACGACGAGGTGAACATGCGCCGCTACGGCGCGCTCCGCAGGTTCATGCCGGCCACCTTCGGCTGCTTCGCGGTCGGCTGGCTGGCCATCATCGGCATCCCCCCGTTCTCCGGGTTCTTCACCAAGGACGGCATCATCGAGGCGGCCTGGGACAAGGGCGGCACCTCCGGGGCCATCCTGGCCACGGCCGCGCTGATCGGTGCCGGGCTGACCGCGTTCTACATGACGCGGATGGTGCTGATGACGTTCTTCGGCCAGGCGCGCTGGGAGGACGAGGTGCCGGCCGGGCGGCGCGAGACGCCGGAGACCGAAACCGCGGGCCACGCGCCGCACCCGCACGAATCGCCGTGGGTGATGGTCGTCCCGCTCATCGTGCTGTCGCTCGGCTCGGTCGTGACCGGTGGCTTCCTGGTCATCAACGGCCGGTTCGCGCACTTCCTGGCCCCGGTGACCGGCTCGGCGCCCGACTCGCACGGCATCTTCACCGTGCCCGGGATCATCGCCCTGGTCCTGGTGGTCGCGGGCGCGGGCGTGGCCTGGCTGATGTACGGGCGGGCCGAGGTGCCCGCGGTGGCGCCGGCCGGGAGCCCGCTGACCCGGGCCGCCCGCCACGACCTGTACGGTGATGCGTTCAACGAGTCGGTGCTGATGCGGCCCGGCCAGTGGCTGACCCGCCTGTCGGTGTTCTTCGACAACCGCGGGGTCGACGGACTGGTCAACACGGCCGCCGCGGCGGTGGGCGGCTCATCCGGGCGGCTGCGCCGGGTGCAGACCGGCTTCGTCCGCTCGTATGCCCTGTCGATGTTCTTTGGCGCCGCGCTGCTGGTCGCGGCCCTCCTCGCGGTGAGGCTGTAGACGACATGAGTAGTGTTCCCTGGCTGACCGTGGCCGGCGCCATCCCGCTCGCCGGGGCGCTGGTCCTCGCGGCCATCCCCAGCATGCCGGCCAACGGCGTTGAGGCCGACCGCGAGGCCCGCAACCTGCTGTCCAAGCGGCTCGCGCTGGGCTTCTCGGTGCTCACCCTGGCCTGGTTCATCGCCATGGCCACGCAGTTCAAGCCGAACGGCCCGGATTTTCAGTTCAACCAGACCGTGTCCTGGATCCCGCAGTTCGGGGTGCACTACGCGGTCGGGGTGGACGGCATCGCGCTCGTCCTGATCGGCATGTCCGTGGTGCTCATGACGGCCGGCATCCTGGCTTCCTGGCACGACGCCGAGGGCGGCGCCCACAGCGTGAAGGGCTACTTCGCGCTGATGCTGGTGCTGGAGACGATGATGATCGGCGTCTTCGCGGCGACCGACGTCTTCCTCTTCTACATCTTCTTCGAAGCCATGCTGATCCCGATGTACTTCATGATCGGCAGCTACGGCGACGGCAAGCGCCAGTACGCGGCGGTCAAGTTCCTGCTCTACAGCCTGGCCGGCGGCCTGGTCATGCTGGTCGCGGTCATCGCGCTGTACGTGTACTCCTCCAGGAGCGGGGTCACCGGCCACCACGGCACGTTCCTGTTCAGCCAGCTGGAGCACGTCACGTTCAGCCCGGACGCGCAGAAGTGGATGTTCCTCGGGTTCTTCCTCGCGTTCGCGATCAAGGCGCCGCTCTTCCCGTTCCACACCTGGCTGCCGGACGCCGCCTCCTCCGCCCAGCCGGGCGGCGCGGTCCTGCTGGTCGGCGTGCTGGACAAGGTGGGCACGTTCGGCATGATCCGGTACTGCCTGGAGCTGTTCCCGTCCGCGGCGAAGTACTTCACCCCGCTGGTGATCACGCTGGCGGTGATCGGCATCCTGTACGGCGCGATCGTGGCCATCGGCCAGACCGACATGAAACGGCTGATCGCCTACACGTCAGTGTCCCACTTCGGGTTCATCGCGCTCGGCATCTTCGCCATGACCAGCCAGGGCCAGTCCGGCGCGACCCTCTACATGGTCAACCACGGGTTCTCCACCGGTGCGCTGTTCATCCTGGCCGGCTTCCTGATCGCCCGGCGCGGCTCGACCCGGATCTCCGACTACGGCGGGGTGCAGAAGGTCGCGCCCGTACTGGCCGGGCTGTTCCTGATCTCCGGCCTGGCGGGCCTGTCGCTGCCCGGGCTGTCCACCTTCGTCAGTGAGTTCCTGGTCCTGGTGGGCACGTTCAGCCGGTACAAGCTGCCGGCCATCCTGGCCACCGCGGGCATCATCCTGGCCGCGATCTACATCTTGTGGATGTACCAGCGCACCATGAACGGGCCCACCGCGCCGGAGGTCGAGAGCCTGCCGGACCTGCGGCCGCGTGAGCTGTGGGCGGCCGTGCCGCTGGTCGCGCTGATCAT
>DASWVA010000515.1:0-1912 GCA_036401415.1 Streptosporangiaceae bacterium | reverse complement strand
CTGCGGCGACGAGCCGTTACCGGCGTTCCCGGCCGTGTAGTAGACCCGGGCCCGGTCGTTCCGGATCGCGGCCCGGCCGTTGTTGCCGCTGTATGCGTTGGTGTTGGTGAGCCGGAACCTCCCGTCCGCGCCGAGCTCGGCGGCCGGCGATGAGGAAGGCACGGCCAGCGAGCCGAGCGTCCGGCCGGACGGGCTCAGCTCGGTCAGCGTGATGCTGGCGGTGACGCCGAAATTCGGATCGGCCAGCACGTTGCTGAAAACCTGCGGGTAGGTCCCGCTGGCCGTCGCCGTGACGCAGCCGGTGCGGCAGCCCGGGGGCAGCACGGTCTGCCCGGCCACGATGCCCGGGTCGTTCGTGTAGGTACTCCCGCTGACCAGCAGGTTTCCCGGTTCCAGGCGGCGTGTTGCCGGCTGGTGGGCGGTTCCCGCTGCGGCCGGCATGGCCAGTAGCGTGCCCATCGTCACCACCGCGGCGGCCGGCAGGGCGGCCAGCAGCCGACGGCGGGCGGTAGGCAGGTTCCTGACTGACATCGGCGTCCGCCTCACGGTCTGGAATCCGGGAATGGGCGCGCTCATCTTGGGCCGGACGGGCGAACCGCAGCTGGCCCTGGGCTCGCTCCCGCCGCTGACCCTGCTGCTGGTCCAGGGCCGGCCCGTGGTGACCAACGGCCGGGTGGCGGGCAGGTCACGGGCGGGCCAGCGACAGCCGCTGGGCCGCCCGCCGGAACGCGGCCACCGCGGCCGGGTGGCCCTCCAGGTGCCAGTCCTGGTGGTAGAGCCCGTCGTCCTGGGCGATGTCGAACCACACCAGCCCCAGCGTGCCGTACCGGCGCATGCCCGCGAACAGGTCACCGATCTTGGCCGCCTGGCCCGCGACCTGGCCCGCCGACGCCTCGGAGACCAGGATCGGCTTCCCGGTGACCACCCGGACCTCGGCGATCGTCGCGCCGAACACGGAAAAGAACGTGTCTCCCGGGCGGTAGTAGTAGCCGTCGATGCCCACCCAGGTCACGTAGGCGGCTCCCGGCCACCAGGCAGCGACCGGCCCGGTGCCCTTCTCGTCCGCCTGCAGCGTCCACAGCCAGGTGACGTTGTCCGCGCCCTGGTGCCGGAACAGCGTGACAATGTGCCGCCAGGCGGCCACGAACACCGCGGGCGGGGTGTGCCGGTAGCCCCAGGCGTACCAGTAGGCGTTCATCTCGTGCCCGAAGCCGATCACCACCGGGTGGCCGGAGCCGCGCACGCTGGCCGCGAACGAGCGCAGGTAGCGGTCGTGCCGGCCCGCCGCGATGGCCGCCAGCGAAATACTGCCCGGGTCCCACTGCAGCAGGGTGGCCGCGCCGTGCTGCCACGCGGTCCGGGCGAACGAGGTCTTGAACGGCTCACCCCAGCCGCCGTAGTAGCCGGCCAGGTTGGGCTGCCGCCCGGTGACCTGGGCGAAGCCGGTCACCGGCTGGTAGCGATCCGGCGGCCCCTTCTCGTACACGCCCAGGTAGGAGGCGGGTCGGGTGGGCAGCATGGTCTGGCCCGGGCCGCCGGACAGCCGGGCGCCGGCCGCCGCCGCCGCGGCCAGCACCGCGGCGGCCGCCACGGCCCGCCTGGCCCGGGACCGCAGCACGCCGCCTACCGGGGCACCCGGCGGCTGAGCAGGGCTCGCTTCTGCGCTGCCGACAGCCCGCTGGTGTCGAGCCACTGGTGCTGCTTGGCCCGGATGTAGTCGGCCACGGACTTGACCGGACGGGCCGGCGTCCCGGTGGCCACCACCCCCGGCGGGATCGTCCCGGACACCACCGCCCCGGCGCCTATGACCGAGCCCGCCCCGACGCAGGCGCCGGGCAGGAACACGCTGTGCGCGCCGAGGAAGCAGCCGTCGCCGATCTGGATCCGCGCATACCGGTAGGCGCCCGGGTGC
>DASWVA010000514.1:0-2716 GCA_036401415.1 Streptosporangiaceae bacterium | reverse complement strand
CGACCGTAGCGGATTTCTCACCGCCGCCGATTGAATCACCGGTGACGTGGAGCACAATAGAAGGTGATGGCCGAATATGCCTACCTGGTGGTCTACCTGCCGCGCGGAATGACTCGCGACGCCGCACGGCGCATCCTCACGGACCATGCCGAGTATGGCGAATGGGAACTGTCCCGTCTCCGCCTTTATGCCGACGGCAGTCGCAAGGTCACCCTGCGACGGAAGATCATCCGGGCCGTGCGCACGCTCTGATCAGGAGTTTCGTCTGCCGCTGGGCGCTTATTTTTTATACCGAAGGTCGCGTCCGCGTGTCCGCGCCCGCCCCGGGCCCGAGCTTGCGGGGCTGGTCCGCTGATGGCAGTCAGCAGCGGTCGAGAAATGCGTCGAGAACCCGGGTACCGAACTTCAGCCCGTCGACCGGGACGCGTTCGTCGATGCCGTGGAACATGCCGGAAAAGTCGAGGTCCGCGGGCAGCTGCAGCGGGGCGAAGCCGAAGCACCGGATCCCGAGCCGGCTGAACGCCTTGGCGTCGGTCCCGCCGAACATCGTGTAGGGGACGACCCGGGCGCCGGGGTCGGCGGCCAGCAGCGAGCCGGTCATGGCCTGGTAGAGATCTCCGTCGGCCGGGGTCTCCACCGCGATGTCCCGGTGGATGAACTCGCGCCGCACGCCGGGCCCGAGCAGCCGGTCGATCTGGCTGAAGAACTCGTCTTCCTGGCCGGGCAGGAACCGCCCGTCGACCTCGGCCACCGCCTCCTGCGGGATCACGTTGACCTTGTAACCCGCCCGCAGCCCGGTCGGGTTGACCGTGTTGCGGAGCACCGCCCGGATGACCCGCGCGATCGGGCCGATCTTGTCCAGCAGCGCATCCGGGTCGTCCGGGTCGAACCCGGTGCCCAGGGCCGCGCCGGCCTCCTCCAGGAACGCCCGGACCGGCGGGGTGAGCCGCAGCGGCCAGTCGTGCCGTCCGAGCCGGGCCACGGCCTCGGCCAGCTCGGTCACCGCGTTGTCCGGGTGGACCATGGCCCCGTGCCCGGCCGTGCCGGTGGCCGTCAGCCGCAGCCAGGCGATGCCCCGCTCGGCGGTCTGCATGAGGTAGAGGCGCTGCCCGCCGATGGTCACGCTGTACCCGCCGACCTCCCCGATGGCCTCGGTGACCCCTTCGAAGACGTCCCGGTGCTGCTCGGCCAGGAAGTAGGCGCCCCACTTGCCGCCCGCCTCCTCATCCGCGGTGAACACCAGGACCACGTCCCGGGGCGGCCGCCGGTGCTCCCGCATCCGCTGCCGGACCACGGCCAGGATCATGGCGTCCATGTCCTTCATGTCGACCGCGCCCCGGCCCCAGACGCAGCCGTCCCGGATCTCCCCGGAGAACGGGCCGACCTGCCAGTCGGCCGCGTTGGCGGGCACCACGTCCAGGTGCCCGTGCATCATCAGCGCGGGCCGCGAGGAGTCTTCCCCGGCGATCCGGGCCACCACGCTGGCCCGGCCCGGATGGGACTCCAGGATCGTCGCCTCGATGCCGGCCTCGGCCAGGAGCGCGGCCACGTGTTCGGCCGCCCGCCGTTCCCCCGGCCCGGAATGGTTGCCCGGGTTGGAGGTGTCGATCCTGATCAGGTCCTGGCAGATGCCGACGACCTCGTCCGCCGCGGTCACGCTCTGGTTCTCCGTCACCGTTGTATCGTCCCACCCGTCCCCGCTCCCCACGCATAGACGTGGGCCGGGCTGGTCTCCTGCCCGCTGACCCCGTACCATGGGCGCTTCGCCGTCGGCCCGCAGATTTGCTATCGTGATGCGGCCGAGGCGGTGACGCTCAAGGCACTCGTCCGGGTGGCGGAATAGGCAGACGCGCTAGCTTGAGGTGCTAGTGCCCCAAAAGGGCATGGGGGTTCAAGTCCCCCCTCGGACACAACATCTGTGCAGGTGAGAACGGCGGCACGGTGGCCCCGATGGGCTCGTGATGCCGCTCTGATGCTTCCGGCCTCAGATTCATGACGCAGCCCCCGCGACCAGGCGCGCGAACATCTCAGCGGCCTCACGCTGGCTGCCCGGCACGACGTGCGCGTACACGGTGAGCGTGACGACCGGGCTCGCGTGGCCGAGGCGCTGGGAGACCACGTGCACCGGCACCCCGGCGGAGAGCAGCACCGTGGCGTGCGTGTGCCGGAGGTCGTGCAGCCGGATGGCCGGCGGAGCCGCGGCGCCGAGCTGCTTGCCGCAGCGCCGCAGTGCGTCGGTGAACGACCGAGAGAAGTGCTCCGGCTGCAGGTGCCGCCCCTCGTGGTCGGCGAGCACCAGGGCGTCATCGCGGGCCAGCTGCAGCGCCATCGCGCCGCGCGCTTTGCGGTGAGCCCGCAGCACGGCCGAGGTCGCCGGGTCGACGTCGACCACGCGCGGCTTGCCGCTCTTGGTGTCGCCCTCGGTCACCTCGGCACCCTCGCCAGCGTTGCGGATCATCCCGGCCGACCGGCGGACGCGGACGGTGCCCGCGTCCAGGTCGACGTCACGCCAGCGCAGCGCGAGGGCCTCACCGCGGCGCATGCCGGTGTGGGCCAGGAGGTGCCAGGCCGGGCGGTGGGCGTGCCCGCCGCGTTCGGCCCACGTCAGGAACGTGTTCAGCACGGCCGTCGTCCAGGCGCTCATCTCGGGCGCCTTGGCCTGCTTGGCGGTTGGCGGGTGCGCCGCGGTGGCCGGGTTGCGCGGCAGGCGGGCGGC
>DASWVA010000513.1:0-1681 GCA_036401415.1 Streptosporangiaceae bacterium | reverse complement strand
CCTGCAGCACGCCCTCAGCCTGCTCTCCGGCCCCGCCGGGCTGGCCGCTCAGTCCCGGGCCCGGACGCTCGGCCACCCCCTGGCCGGACCGGGCCAGGTGCTCGACCTGGGCGCCGCGACCCCGGTCATCCCGCCGGCGCTGCGACGGGCGGTGACCCTCAGGGATCAGCACTGCCGGTTCCCTGGCTGCCTGCAGCCGCCTTCGGTCTGCCAGGTGCACCACCTGATCCCGCGGTCCAGAGGCGGGCCGACCGCGCTGCCCAACCTGGCCCTGCTGTGCCGGTTCCACCACCTGATCGTCATCCACCGCTGGGGCTGGACCCTGACCTGCCACCCCGACGGCACCACCGCCGCCACCGGTCCGGACGGCTGGACCCTGCGCAGTCACAGTCCGCCCCGGCTAGCCGCCTGATCGCGCGCTCAGCTGTTTTCCTCCGCCCCCGGCGGGGCGTCGATCGGCTCGAGTTCGTCCGGTGCGAAGTACAGGAACCGGCCCTGGGCGCGCTGCAGGTCGGCCATGGGGTCGGCCACCGGGGTGACCGCCACGTGGACCTGCCCGTCCACGTCCTGCAGGACCGCTTCGGGAACGGGCCCGACGGCGCCGCCGCCGGCTCGCGGCCGGCCGGGCCCGCGCCTGGCTCCAGGTACCGGATCGCCCCGTGCAGCCGCTCCAGCATCTCCGGCGGCAGGCCGTCCAGCCGGTCGATCAGGTCGGCGGCGCGCGGGTCGGTCGCCCGGGCCTCCCGCTTCTCCTCGTCGGTCAGGGCCATTGTGCGCAGCGTGAGGATCTCGTCGATCTCCGTCGCGTCGAACAGGTCACCCGTGCTCTCCGGGGCAATCTCCGAATGGTCGTACAGGATGACCGGCGAGGATAGCACCAGGTCCCGGCACTGCGCCGGGCCGGCCAGCACCGGCCAGGTGCCGACATTCCGGCAGGCCGCGACCTCAGCGGCCCACTCCGGGTGGTCGGTCATCGAGATGAACGTCCCGCCCGGCAGGGCGATCAGCGCGTGCGCCGCGACCAGCGCGTAGCGGAGCCCATCCTCCCGGTTGGCCAGCGTGGTACCCGGCTGGGTGTGGTTCTCGATCCGGAGCCGCAGCCGGAGCGCCTGGTAGGGGCCGGCCACCCGTTCGGCCTGGACCCGCAGCAGCCCGTGCAGCGCCTCCCACCGGAAATCGATCCGGACCCCGGCTCCGGTCAGGCGGGACACCGTCAGCTCGGCGCGCTCCTCCCGCTCGGTGGCCGCGAACGCAGCCGCCCCAGCCGTCACCGGGTCGGACGGCAGCGGCGCCCGCCCAGGGGGCGCAGGTGGCCCAGGAGCCGGCGGGGGCGGGGCAGCGGCAGGCGCCCCGGGCACGAAGCGGCCGAGGCCGCCCCGGCCCGTCACGAACGGACCGCCGCGGCGTCGCCCAGCCCGCGGCCGGCCCGGCTGACGTCGTAGGCCGCGCCGCACGAGCAGGTCAGTACCTCGCGGTCGAGCCGGCCATCACCCAGGGCGGATCCGCAGGCCGCGCACCCGTCCTGGTAGGCGTACAGGGTGCCGCGGACCGAGCAGAGCACGATGGGCAGGCCGGACGCGGTCGTGGTGACGGGCCGGGCGCTGGGCGGCCCGATCTCGCCCAGCGTGACCCAGCCACCCCCCGGCGCCAGGGGTTCTGCCAGCAGATCGGGCCGGGCGCC